>JANNQW010000347.1:0-26429 GCA_031400955.1 Verrucomicrobiota bacterium | reverse complement strand
TGACAGCGCGCAACGGGTAGTAGAAGAACCGTTTGTTGTAGTAGATACGTGAAAGTCGGCCGCGGTGGAGAAAATCATCTTCGGCCAACACCTCGCGCCACATTTGATCTACGGCCTTGGCCTTGGTGAAGAACCGATGGCCTCCGATGTCGAACAGATAACCTTTGTAGGAGACGGTTCTGGCAATGCCGCCGACCACGCCGTCCTTCTCAAGTAACGTCGAGCAGACACCTGCTTTGTTCAATTCATAGGCGGCGGTCAGTCCAGCCGGACCTGCCCCCATGATCACGACGTATGGTGCTTTCTGGGTTTCCATCAGGCGCCTTTACTGGTCAATCCTCTCCGCAAGCATCGAGTAGGCTGCCTTCAGCTTCGCCAGCGCTACATAGAGCCTGACAGCAAGGTTTCGCAGACGGGCAAAGCCCCAGCCAACCGTGAATCCAGTCAAAAAACCGTAGATCAGCCCCGCCGCGCCGCCCTGCCAGGTTACCGTGTAGCCGGGAAAATAATTCGCCAGCAACGCGAAAAAACTCACCGCAGATGAACCACCCCGCAGAACCAAGAACCACGTCGAGCCCAAAAGCAGGAGCCCGCTCCAGCATCCGAGTGCGACCCCTAAGGCTAGGGCATCCAATCTTGCGAAAGCATGCAGGAACACGCTTCTGGCTGTTTCATGAGATGATTTTACTATGGACTTCATCAGTTGCTGCGCAGGGAAAAACGCAGTGCGCCGCAGATGAAACCGGCTCCGCTATAGAGATCATAGACGAATTTCCAACAGACACATCCGAGAGTAAAGAGCAGGCCGCGTTTCCTGTAAAAGAAATAGAGCAGGCTCCAGTTGATGGCAACAAAACAGATCAGCAAAATCACGCCGGCCAAAAGTGCCTGTCTTTGATAAATGGCGAGCGCCATTGCCAGGCATAGCAGATACGAAATCGCAATGCTGGCCTTGTAAGTGATGCCGAGATTCAAATCGCGGCCGACAGACTTTCTGCCGAGGAGAAGCTCCGTCCAAGGCATGGCTCTCTGGAAAAAGTCCGTCCGGATCAATGACCACGACTCCCACCGCTTGAGATGCTTGACTTGAAGGGTCGGGACCATCTGGATGCGATATCCAGCCTCCGTCAGCCTGTAGCCAAGCTCTATGTCCTCGATCGAGGGCAGGCGGTATGATTCATTGAACCCGCCCGCCGTCTCGAAAGCTTCGCGCCGGATCGCGCCGCAAGCGCCCCAAAATGTCGAGGCCTCGGGTGCGGCATGTTGATGGACGTAATGATGAAACAAGTTTTTATACTGGGAGAGAAAATTCTTCTCGGCTGGTTCATCATCGTAAGAGCCGATCAGTGCCGCCAGACCCGGGTCATCGGAGAAGACTCGCAGGATGATGTCCAGTGCATCAGGCGGTATAACCACGTCTGCATCCACAAAGAACAAAATCGGCGAGAGCGCGGCCTTCGCTCCGGCATTTCGTGCGCGGGCCGGGCCTCCGTTGACGGACATTTTGAGCACACTTATCCCCGCGGTCTCCGCTTGGCGCCATGCGCCATCGCCTTCGCCATCGGCAACCACGATAATCTCGTGAGGCGGCCGGACTGCGGCAAGAGCAGCAGAAACACACAGGCCAAACCCTTGCCCGCCATTCCAGACCGGAATGATGATCGATACCGGGCCGGCTGGCGTCGACGATGAAGGTGGGTTTGACATGGATTCAGGCGCTCCCGCTTACTACAGCGCGCTTTCATCAAATGAATTGAGAGTTTATCGGATGATACGTGCGCGCAGGGCGTTGCCTGCCGGTCTCATTTGCCTTGGGAAATTGCCAGCGAACACGAATGCTTCAGATGGTCATATCGCCAGTGATCACGCAATTGTCATCCATTTTTTGCGCGCAATATCCCACAAACCCTGCTGGCAAGGGCGTCCAGATGAGGCCTCGCATCATGCGGGATGCCACGGATCGCCAGCAAAACCGCCGTGTAAACCAATGCACCAACGCTGATCAACAGGGGCAGAGTCCGGTCACCGAAGAATTACAAGACCGCTCCCATGATTCCTGATGCCCGCAGTGGGCGCATGACCGGTGAGAAACCTGGGGCGCCCCTTTTCCATAAAAGACCGGCTTTACTGTTTCCAAGCTCGCGACCTGAACTTGTAACCACCCTTTTGGCTCAGGTAGGAGTGATCCTATCGGGGGCATTATCAGCTGGCAAGCGGAACACGCTCAGAGACGGCAACCGGGATTTGGCAATTAAATCCGAGTTTCAAAGGAAGGAGATTCTCATTCCTCTCATCAAGAATGGCAGCGGCATTTTGTAAAACACCCGGGTAATTTGTGAAACGCGGGACGAATCAGCCTCGAGAGAAGTCAACCTAGAAAACGCAGCGGTAGAGTTTAGACAGGATTAACAAGATTAACAGGAGGGTATTCCGAAGATGCACCCATTCATCCACTGAGTGAGAGGCATCTTGATTTAAGTCGCTCTCTCCCAATCCTGAATATCCTGTTAATCCTGTCCATTTTCCCTTTCAGGGTCAATCCTCGCCGCCGTTAGATTTGCCGACGGCGCAGGACGACGGCGCAGGACGACGGCAAAGACGACAAGACTGGCCAGGAGAAGCGCAATTAACATTTTGCGAACAAACCGGACCGGGGGAATGGCCCTGTCCACCAGCGGATCAAAAAACATCAGATCCCGCCGAACCCAAATTCGATTCAGTTGCGGTGAGTTCATTACCTCGGTGGCAACGGTCGATCCCGCCGCTGGAGTATCCAGCCAAGGGAATTCTTTGTAAGTCCTTTTGTCGTCTTCCTGATTCCACAGCAAGTAGTGGTAGATGGCGATGGTGCTGGTCGCAAAATCAGTTTTGCCTTTGGGCAGTCCTCGTTCTTGCGCGAAGTTGTCGTAGACGATAAAAAAATTCTTTTCAGCAAATTGAAAATAGATGCCCCCGAGGGCGGCCACATACAGTGAGAGGGCGCAGATGACTGACGTCCCACAGATGGCGGGAATCCTCCAGCGAGGGGAGAGACATGTGACGCGCCGCAGTGTATTGGCGACCAATGGCATCGTGAGCACGATCAGGGGGACTGAATACCTAGGACCGAACGGCCCCGACCATTTGGTGCCTTCCAGCGAGAAGATCGCTAGGAAAATTCCCAAAAACAGCGCAAAGAACCAGCGGTAAGCGCGGTGCTTCTCGAAGAAAAAGCCCGGCACCGCCAGGAAAATCACCGGGTTATATAAAAAAATATTCCTTTCTGTCGAGAAGAAGAGGGAAGCAAGGGTCTTCCAAAACCGCCGGTGATCATGCAGGGCATAAAAGCTGTTTCCCTTCGCATTGAATTGAGATTTATATCCGAAATCGAGGATCGAGCCGTTGCGGGCATAGTTGTAGTAAGCGAGAAATGCCGCTCCGGCGAAGGCAATGACCGCCGCCGAGGTGATCATTGGAATTCGGTATTGACGATAGACTCGCGACCAATAGATCAGAAGAACAAAAGCTGGGAACAGCACGATCAACGCCGGTTTCGTAAGCACCAAAAGACTAAAGGCGGTCGAAAAAAGGATCAGTCCTAGGTGAGGTGAGAGACACAGCAGCGCAAAAGTGCAAGTGACCAAGAGCGCGGTTTGCAGCATCTCGCTGTAGTTGTATTTTGAGTAGAGCAGGTTCTGGGTGCAGAACAGAAACAGCGCGCAGGTCAGCAGGGCGTGAGGAAGCGAATGCCCAAGGGCGGACATGAGCAGACGTAAAAGCATCGTTGTCGCCAAGGCTGCGAGCAGGCTCTGGGTGAGCCGCAAGCTCAGGACCTCGGCCCAGCGATCCACCTGAACGGCGCTGCGAAAATCGAAAAAGCGGCTCATCACCCAGAAGATGGGAGCCTGAATCAGCGCCTGGCCAACGGGGAACTTGGTATAGGTCCCGCCGTCGTAGCCCAGATATAGATTCCCCTCTGACAGGGGTCTCCCGGTTTTACTGCAATCGAAAGTCCCGTCGAGAACCATGGCCTTGGTGAGGGTCGAGTAGTAGGCGCCGTCGCCTCCTGGATACTGCCATCCCGTCAGCAAAAGCGTCAGCGAGAACGCCAGAGCGAAGACAGTGCCAGCAAGCCAGCGATCACTTGCGGCATTCATTTGCGCAGCATTTTTGTTATTGTCAGGAAAACGCTTCCGCGCCGCACTTGCCTAGGACGCGCATCGGAGCCGCGGAGTGGGGGGATTTGACCGCGCCCCCCCGTAAGAAAACCGTAAGCTCCGGGAAACCTGCTACGCAAAACTACCCCAGCGCACAGGCAGATCGCCAATGTTACCAATGGTAGAATAAGGGACGACGCCATCAATGTGGCGCCATTGAATGGAACGACCTTAAAGAGCGATTGCCGAATGCCGCCCATCAGCGGCTCATGCGCGGCGTAAATGAAAAACGTGAAGGCCGCAGCTTGGGACATATAGCGCCGAGGTATGCTACGAATCCGGTCCACCAATGCCCAAACGGAAACCAGTCCTGTGGCACTTCCCAGTTTGATGATTCCCGGAGCAGTGATGCCCTGCATATGAAGCGCCGAATTCATGATGCAAGCAAGGGTCCACACACACAAACTTGGAGCCAACCAGGAATCGAGGTTCCATTGCGGAACGACTCGTCGTGTGGCTACGATCGCACCTAGCGTAAAGAACGCCACGCCAGTCTCGTCAGGCCACTGTGGCAGCCACCCATTAAACCACCCCACAATGACTCCTGCTGCCAACCACCAACCCAGGAACCGGGTTCCGAGGTAGATCAAGGGGGAAAGAAGGATGAGGGCGCAAAGATCGCGAATATACCAAAGCTGATACGGGATCGGATCCCAAAGAACCGTTCGGATCATCTGAACCCAATTGGAATCGACCAAACTGATCTTATGTCCTAACAGTCCTCGTCCGAAGTCTGTCTGGCAAACCAGCCTGAACCCAACGAACCCGATCAGGCTCCACGCAAGATACGGGACCACAAGCGACCGGAGCCGACTCTTCCACTTTTCGACGAAGCCGCTTAACTCAGGCTTCAGGGTCCAGAAAAACAGGTAGCCCGAGATCGAGAAAAACAGCGGCCGATTCACACGGCCAAAACTTTCCGTCGAGAGGTGGAAGAAAAACTCGGCGAATGCCGATGGCTGCTTCATCGTAACGCCGCCATAGACCAAAGAATTTCGGATCGCATGGATGAACAGGACGACTAGGATCGAGATGAAGGAAACCAGCTTTAGCTTTTCACGGATCGCGGCTGGAAGTTCGAGCGATCCGAATGACGAGGGAGCGGTCCCTGCCGAAACGCCTGCTGGGTAACCAGCCGCTACAGAGGGTCGAACTGCGGCGACTAAGCTCACTGGCGCAACATTTGAAGGAGATGAGGGCAACACGGAAATGGCAGTATTCCGGGACAGGTCGTAGTTCGGCAGCGCCGGCCCCGGGTTGAGACACTTTTTCATCCTTGGTTCCTTAATGAATTATTGCCAGGAATACGCTTCCGCCCCACGCGCCGCACCTGCCAAGGAGTCGTATCGGAGCTGGGGAGTCAGGGGGCATGGGTGGAGATAGCCGGGCATGGGCTGAATCGTGCTGCTTATGCTGCTTCAGACGCTCGCTTCCGGGCATCGAGGATGGGTGGAGAGGGTGCTCATGGAGCATTTTCGAGATTCACATGCATATCGATTCCTTCCGCAGTGCCAAGATTTTTTTGGCAGCTATGGCATCACCAAGGTGCGCGGCTAACGTAAAGAGCACAGCTTGGGGACAGGTGGCCGTAAACTTCCTCGCTGCTGCGCGATAGATCAAGTGCAAGTTGCTGTATTCAAGACTTTAACCACGGCCAGAATTACGGCGGTGTGCGGGTGGAGGATCCGTGCTGCCGATTAAGTGAGATTGTCTGCTAGTTGGTTCGGATGTTTCCCACTTGACCGATGCCCTGCGAGAGGGAGAATGCACACGTTCCAAAAATCATTAATAGACCATGAAATCTCAATCACGACTTCTCAACTGTGTCATCGGTATCCTGAGCATCGCTTTCGTTTCTTCGCGGGCGTCTGCGGAAGACAAAGTAGATTTTGAAAAACAAATCTTCCCCATCCTCAAGACCAAGTGCATCAAGTGCCACACCGACAAGGACGACAAGGGGGCAGCCAAGAAGCCGAAAGGCGGTCTGCTGCTGACCACTGCCGAGGGCATCAAAAAGGGCGGCAAGGAAGATGGTGACAAGGTTGTCATTGCTGGCAAGAGCGCGGACAGCACTTTGGTCAAGTCCATGGCACTTCCTGAGAGCGATGACAAGGCCATGCCGCCGGAAGGCAAGGGCGACCGCGTGACCAAGGAGGATCAGGATCTCATCAAGAAATGGATCGACGGCGGCGCGGATTTCGGGGCTTGGACGGGTGCCGCGAAGTAGTTTTCGCTGGGGATGAATCACGCTCCCCTACGCACGAAGTGCTCACGAAGAGCGTTTATGCTTCGCTTTCATGTCATCTGACCCGAATGTAAAATCAAGGGTTTGAGGACGGAAATGCCTCTTAACTAAGCGCCATTCAGGACTGACCCGTTTGATTACTCCGGCCCGGCACCCACGAAAGCAAATCCCTAGCAGTCAGGCTGGAGCGCGGCTGGGAAGGATTACGCGTGGTGACTTGATTTGCGAATGCGTGTCTTTACTCTGCCTGCACATGCTGCCGCTGATCATCAATTTCACGCCGACTGGAATAGTGCCGGTCAAAAAAATGACGCCACATGTGCCGATTTCACCTTCGGAGATCATTGAGGAGGTGCATGCGGCATATGAGATGGGCATCACGCTGACACACCTGCACGCGCGGCACGCGGACGAGAGCACGGCGTATGAAACACGCATCTATTCGAAGATATTCGAAGGCGTCCGTCGTCACTGCCCGGATCTGGTTATCTGCGCGTCGCTCAGCGGCCGGACTTTCCCGGCGTTCGAGAAACGCTCGGAGGTGCTGGAGTTGGAGCCTGACATGGCATCATTGACGCTGAGTTCGATGAACTTCACCCAAGAACCAAGCATCAACAGTCCGGAGATGATCGTGCGACTGGCAGAAAAGATGGAGCGCCACGGTGTGCGGCCTGAGTTGGAGTGCTTCGACGGCGGCATGATCAACTACGCGAAGTATTTGATCGGGAAATCTGTTTTGAAGCCGCCGTTTTACTTCAATCTTCTTGTTGGCAACATCGCCACCGCGCAGGACGACCTGTTGCAGACGGGACTGCTCATCAATCAGTTGCCTGCAGGTGCGCTGTGGTCTCTGGCGGGCATCGGCAAGTCGCAACTCCGCGCGAACACGTTGGCGTTGCTGGAAGGCGGTGGCGTGCGCGTCGGACTGGAGGACAACATCTGGCTTGACGCGGAAAGGAGCGTGCTGGCGACGAATCAGCAATTGCTACGGCGCATCCACGATCTGGCCGCTGTGTTTGAACGGCCGGTGATGAGCCCGGCGGCTTTTGGGAAACTCGGCTTCTACAACGCAAGACGGACATCACACGCATGAGCGAGAATATCATCCAGCGTGCGTGCAGTGTGTTGCAGGAGGAAGGCCTGCGCGGCTTTTTGTTTCAGCTGATCGGTGTCATCGGCTATAGGCGCTTGCTGCTGCTGGGGCGTTCTTTGGAGGGACCGCTGCCGGAAGTTCACTCGTTGCTGCCGTTGGAGATCGACTGGCTGGGGCCGCATGATCAGGCGGAGTTCTCTGCGATGGTGTCCGACCAATACAACACCCAAATCGAGGCGCGCATGAACAAAGGAGACCGCTGCCTCGCCGCACGCACCAATGGGAAACTCGTCGCGGTGATGTGGGTCTGTACCACGAGCCTGCGCATGTCCTACCTGGAGATGGACATGCCACTCCCGCCTGGCGAGGTGTATCTCTGCGGCGCCTTCACGGACCCGGCGTTTCGCGGGCACGGGATCGCCCCGACGCTGAGCGTGGAGATGTTGCGACGGTTTCGAGAAACAGGCTTTCACCGTGCGATTCGTGCGACATGGCCGGAAAACACACCCGCACTGCGTGCCCATGCCAAAGCGGGGTTTGTGCCCTGTGCGCTGATCGGACGCCTCAAGCTCGGCCGGTGGCGGCGTGATTTTCATCATCCGCTCAAAGTCTGAGCAGTTCATGTCTCGCCATTGACATTTTGCAGCGGGATCAATGTGCGCAGCTTTCTTCCGGCCACGTTGCAAATCATACCCTCTCCCACCTCGTCTCCGATGCGCGTCCTGGGCCACTCCGGCCCGGCACACCCACGAGTCGCATTGTGTCTGTCCCTTGGTGAAGAAATTATCGCACAATTGAGCAACGACAGCGTTCGGCAGTGGCTCACGGCAGTTCGACAGGCTCGCCGACTAGTCTCCGCGCCCGCCCTGCGGTAGCCCTTACACAATGCGTGGTAGTGTGAAGCAGGCCGCCACCCGCCAGGAGCGGCGGGTGGCGGCCTGCTTGGCGTCTCGCGCAGGCTCGCCACACTTCGCGTCACGGCCCTTTTGCCAGCCGCCTCCGCACCACCTTCGCCCGCATCGGCTTCGATTGCCGTGACCACCGCCTCCAAACCTTCGGTGAACTTCATGCGTAAGCCCTGCCATTTCATCGCCAGCTTCCAAAAACACCTTGCAGCAGGCGGCATCACCGCTATTCTGTGCGCCCACTAGAACCCAAAACTTCCGCTTAAAGTCATGTCCCAGCACCGCAGTCTCAAATCATCCACCAGTGCCGTCGGCGCCAAGCGTAGCGTGCTCAAGCGCGGCGAGCGCATCAAGCTTCTCAAGTCCCGCGGCTTGTGGAAGGAAGGGCAGGCCTACACCAATCTGCCGAAGACAAAGCCAGCGGCCTGATTTCAGGCGCGAGCTGTTGTTGTTTCCGCCAAATTCATCGAGCCGCGGTCATTCCGATCGCGGCTTTTTCATCTTTAATCCGATCGATACGCCATGGAATTTCCGATGCGACTAAACCGCTACCTGAGCGCTTGCGGGCTGGGGTCGCGGCGCGGGACTGAGGCTTTAATCACCGAGGGCCGGGTCAAGATTAACGACGAAGTATGCGTCAATCTCGGCACCAAGGTCGCCGCCAGCGACCAGGTTGCGGTCAACGGCCGACCCGTCCGGCTTGTCCATGATGTGGTCATCGCGTTGCACAAGCCGGTTGGTTATGTCTGCACGCGGGCGGACGAACGTGACCGCCGCACGATTTATGATTTGCTGCCAACACAGCTGAAAACTTTGCATCACGTGGGGCGGCTGGATTTGGACAGCTCCGGGTTGCTGTTGCTAACGAATCGCGGCGAGCTGAGCCACAAGCTGACGCATCCGGGCCACGGGGTGGAGAAGGAATATGAGGTGACGCTGGAGGAAGCATTCGATGACACGAAGATCATGCGCTTGATCAAGGGCATGCTTACTCCGGAGGGTCATGCGAAAGCGGAACGGGCCTGGATGATCGGTCACTACAAGATCGGCATGGTGCTCAAGCAGGGGCTGAAGCGTCAGATCCGCCATATGCTCTACCAGCTCGGTCACGAGGTGAAGCGGTTGGAACGGGTGCGCATCGGAAATATTTTTCTCAAGGGGCTTCCCGAGGGAGCCTGGCGCGAGCTTGATTCGCGCGAAGTGGAACGGCTCGCCGAGGCTGCGGACAACCGGTCGAATACAGCAAGACCGCTGCCGGTTTCGAAGAAATCCAGAACCGCAAGTCCCAGTGCCGAGAAGGTCGCGGGGCGTCGGCCCGCCAGTGGGAAGTCACACGATTCCAAGCGTAAATAACAGCCGCCTATAGTGGCATTTTCTTGCTAAATGAAGCAAGGCGGCTTCGTTGCCAGTGCATGAGTGTCCGCATCCTTGCCGCAGCATTTTTATTTGTCGTAATTGTTTCTTTCGGACACGCGGAGAGTGTCGGGGTTCTCATCCGTTTTGGTCACACAGATCGCCAGCCTGCAAACTGGGACGGAAGCCTCTCGCTGTCATCCGGCAAGATCACGTCGCTAGAAGGCTGGCGCTTCGAGGATACCGATTCCGTGACCAGTGAGTCATCATGGAAAGCGAGCACGCGCCCGCTCAGTGTTCGCAAGGCGCGCGGCAACAATCCGCAGAAGCTCGGGGCGAGTAAACAAAAGGGGGCGGATCAAGGTGGGGATCCCATGGCGGACAACGGCGTGATCGCGCAGTTCAGCGGCGTTGCCGCTGACACCCTTGTAACCGTCAAGACGGCGCGGGGTGAATTCTCCTTTAATGTGGCCGACGTGAAGATAGGCGCTCCGCTCCGGGAGCTCGAGGGCTCGGTTTCCGTCGAGCGTGTGTCTTCCACGCAGGCGCTGACGAACGCAGACAACCGGGATCATGACTTCCCGGCCATTGCGTCCGATGCGCACGATGGCACATGGGTCGCCTGGACGAGCTTCACACCGGGACTGGACCGCGGGCTGCGTGCGCATGGTCTGAAGGAGGAGATGAAAGATTTTGCGGATCTTGCCAAACCAACCGGGGGTGATCAGGTCTGGCTGCGCCACAGGAAATCCGGTGATGAAAAGTGGGGTGAACCCCTCGCGGTAACTCCCGGCAAGGGCGACATCATGCGCTGTGCCGTGGCGGTTGATGGAAAAAATCGCATTTGGGTCTTCTATTCGGACCGGCGCGGGGATTTTTTCTCCATTTATGCGCGTGTCTATGACGGCCAGAAGTTCGGTGAGGAGATGAACCTCACGGATGGAAGGCACAACGACATCTGCCCCGTGGCTGCCACGGATGCAGCAGGTCGCGTCTGGGTGGCATGGCAAGGTGCCGATACGACGCTCTTTAGGATTTATGCGTCGCATCAGGATGATGATGCAGGATTTACCAAGCCGATCGTGGCCAACGAAGGCATGAAACGCAACGGCTGGTCTCCCGCCATCGCTGCGACGAAAGCGGATGGGGGCAAGATTGCCATCGCCTGGGATGGCTACGAAAAGGGTGACTACGATGTGTTCGTGCGCGAGTTTGGCATCGACGGCAAGTCGGATGCCGCACGTCCCGTGGCCAACACCCCTGACTACGAAAGCCGGGCCAGTATCGCATATGATGGAGTTGGGCGTTTATGGATTGCCTGGGAGCAGAGCGGTCCAAATTGGGGCAAGGACTGGGGCGCTTTTGACAAGAATGACGGCATTGGATTGTATAAGGAACGCAAAGTTGGTTTGCGGGTGCTAGATCACGGTGTGTGGAAGGAGCCGGCACAATCGGTGTCGGCAGTTCTGCCGGGACGCATTAGCAAAACCGGATGGGACAGTATGAAGTGGTCGCAGCCCAATGATCCTAAAACGGTGAACAGCGGGGGATTCGCCGGTGACGAAAAAAAGGGGCAGCGAACGAAGGCAAAGTCTGATGCAGAACGCAAGGCCGGCGAAGAGGCGGAGACGAAGGGATTGCAGGTTTTCAACAACTGCGCTCGCATCACCGCGGATAATGAAGGGCGCATCTGGCTGCTCTGCCGCACCCGGCAGGGACAGTTTCACACGCCTGTTGGCAGCACTTGGAGCGACTACGCCGCATATTATGAAGGTGACAAATGGACCGGGGCCATGCTCATGCCGCACACGGACAATCTGCTTTTCAATTTTCCCGCAGTCACCGCAGCGGCGCATGGTATTCAGATCGCGCACAGCTCCGACCACCGTCAGGACAAACTTTCTGTGTGGAAGAAGAACCGGATTACGGGACCGGGCTCCGGCAATGCCGCCCTTGGCGCGACCGTCGATCCTTTCGTCAATGATGTCTATTTCAGCGAAATCACGCTTCAGGGAGATGCTAAACCCATGGTGCTGGTAGATGCAAAATCGAAGCCCGATCCCGACGCCAAGCCGGCAGATTACACGACGAAAGAACTCGCCGCCGTCAAGGTCATCCGCAGCTATCGCATGAATCTGAATGGAACCGAACTACGCATCCTGCGCGGCGAGTTTCACCGGCACACTGAGATCAGCGGCGATGGCGGTGGTGACGGCCCGTTGGAGGACATGTGGCGCTATGCGCTCGATGTGGCCAAGATGGATTGGATCGGCAACGGCGATCACGACAACGGTGGCGGTCGGGAATACCCCTGGTGGCTCACACAGAAGACCACGGATGCGTATCATCTTCCTGGGAACTTCGATCCCATGTTCAGCTACGAGCGCAGTGTGAGCTATCCGGAGGGGCACCGTAATGTCATCTTCGTTCAGCGTGGAGTTCGCACCCTGCCTCGGCTGCCGATTTCCGATGCCTTCGATTTCAAGCCGGCGCCGGACACGCAGATGCTCTACAAGTATCTCCATCATTTTAACGGCGTCTGCGCCAGCCACACCAGCGCCACCGGCATGGGCACCGACTGGCGCGACAACGATCCGGTCGTGGAACCGTTTGTGGAAATCTACCAGGGCGCGCGACAGAACTACGAGCGTCCCGGAGCACCTCGCAGTCCGACCAAGGACGACAGCATCGGCGGCTGGGAACCGAAGGGCTTCGTGAACCTCGCGCTGCTCAAGGGTTATCGCCTCGCCTTCGAGAGCAGCAGCGACCACGGTTCCACGCACATCAGTTATGCCTGCGTGTATGCGAAGGAAAACTCGCGCCAGGCTATTTTTGACGCCATCAAACTGCGTCACACTTATGCCGCCACCGACAACATCATCGCCGATGTGACTTGCAAGAACGGCGACAAAATTCAGATGATGGGGGATGAGTTCACGACCAAGGAAACACCGAGCCTCATCGTCAAGCTCACCGGCACCAGCCTGTTCAAGAATATCACCATCGTGAAGGACGATGTTGAGGTTCACACGATTAAACCGAATACCAAGGACGTAAGCTTTACGTGGAAGGATCCGAGTCCGAAGACCGGGAAAACGAGTTACTACTATGTCCGAGGAGAGCAGGACAACACCGAACTCGTCTGGGCTTCGCCGATGTGGATCAAGTATGAACCTTGATGACGAAGGGAACGCGGACACTCTTGTCCGCAGTTTTGGAACAGGGAGATCCGCGTTCCGGACAAGAGTGTCAGCGCTCCTTTTGTTGTTCACGGCACCGTCGATGGCCCACAACCCGGACACCAGCTATCTGCGCTGTCTGGTTGAGCCGCATGGACTGGAACTGCGTTTCACATTCGATCCCGCGACCCTTCATTGCATCGTGCGGCCGGACGTGGACGGTGACGGAAAAATCACGCGTGCGGAGTTGGAGGCTGTGGCGCCGGTTATCTTTGATTATCTTGAGGCGACCATTCGGCTGGAGATCAAAGGGAAGCCGGAAAAACTTGGAGAGCGTGTCGGACTTGGGTGGCCCGCAGAAGCGGGGGAGGCCATCGCGGAGAAGGACTATCACACTCAATTGCTCCACTTCACGTTTCAATGCCGGTCGCAGCCATTGATCGAGGACGTCTATGCGTGCTACGAGGTTTTTGCGGAACTCGGGGACCGCCATCGCGTTATTGCCGACATCGTGCAGGGTGAAATGCATCAGGAAGTGGTCTTCAACCAGTTTGAGCCGGATTATCTTTATGACACCTTCTGGCGTGAAGATGCGAACGTGCAGCGGAAGGCGACGTTTCACGCCGGGGCGGTCATCATTTGGCAGAATCAGATCCTGCTGTCTGCGCTGCTAGCGGTCATGTTACTGACATCCAGGCTCAGTTCCCGGATAGTTTCATCAGCACTTGCAGTTGTGCTTGTCGCGGGAGTGACCGTCATCAGGCTGGGCGGCGATATGCGCTGGGAAACGTGGCAAACCGTCGGTGCCGGTGTGGGTGCGCTGTCAGCTGTGATCGTGCTGTTGCCGGTGCGGCTGCTTTTCGCCCTTGGGCGTAGCGGCGGGCAAGGGGGAAAGCCCTGAGAGAGTGCGGGTGGCGAATGTTGTAGTGGTTTGAGCTTGATTCAAATAAGATGCGATGCTTTATCTCGCCGATGAACGAAGATGTGCTCATAGACACATCATCCAGCCTGCCGTCAGAAGATACTGACCGGGAGCTGGAGATGTGGGTGCCGCCGACGACGGAAGAGTTGCAACAACTGCTTCCGCAATTTGAAGTACTGGAGTTGATCGGCTACGGCGGCATGGGGGCGGTTTATAAGGCGCGGCAACTCTCGCTCGACCGTCTCGTGGCCATCAAATTGCTTCCGCCGGATACCTTGGGAAACGGTAATTCCGACCATGTGGGGCGCTTCAGGAATGAGGCCCGCCTGATGGCTCGGATGAATCATCCCCACATCGTTACGGTGCATGATTTTGGCGAGACCAGTGGCGGTCATCTCTACTTTATCATGGAGTTTGTGGACGGCACGGATGTGTCGAAAATGATCATGAGCCAGGGCCGATTGTCGCCAGAATACGCTTTGGCCATTACCGCGCATGTCTGCGATGCGTTGCATTACGCGCATACTCATGGTGTCATCCATCGCGATATCAAGCCTGGCAACGTGCTCATCAACATGGATGGTGAGGTCAAGGTTGCCGATTTCGGCATCGCGAATGCTGGCATCGCGCATTTGGGTGGCATCGCGGAGGGGAATGTGACGCTGGGCACGCCAGGCTACATCGCGCCGGAGGCCTTGATGATGGGTATCGAAGTGGACCGCCGTGCCGATCTTTACTCAGTCGGTGTGATGCTATACAACATGCTCACGGGTGACTTGCCGCAGGGTGAGTATGAGCTCGCCAGCAAGCTTATTGGCTGTGATGTGCGCTACGACGAGATTATCGCGCGGGCATTGCAGGCTGATCGGCATCTCCGCTATCAGGGCGCGCGGGAAATTCGCTGGGATTTGGATGACATCATCATTACACCTGTGGTGAAAGAGGGTGATGCCACCAGCAAGGGCGCGATACCAAAACAGCTCGTGCATCGGAGCCCGGTCAACATGCCTACCTTCAAGCGGCCCCTTGCATCGGAATACGTTCCACCTGTTCGGAAAAGGAACTACACCCCACTTTTGGTTGCTGTCATCGTCGCGGTGCTGGCAAAGGTTGCTTATGTCTGGCGGAATGAGTTACAATCCATGCTCTCTTCGGTAGGTAATCAGCTGGAACTCATAGCCAGACCCAAAAAAGTCCCTGCACCGCAGCAACATCGCCCGGCTACTGGGGAAAATGCACACACCAATTTCGACCCCAGCGATGGCTTTACGCCGCCGACCGATCAGAAAAAGTCATTAGAAAATAATGGTTTGGGCAAGGTGGATTTCCCTCCAAGCCCACCTACCGACCCCCGTCTCTCTCAACTCGAAGTCCAGTTCCAGCAGACTTATGATCGTGACATCGTTCGGGCGCATGAAGCTTCCGTGAGTGACCTCGATACCAAGTATGTCGCCGCCCTTGACCGCGCGGTCATTAAAGCGGGGAAATCTGACGAGGCTATCCGTCTCAAGGAGGAAAAGCTAAGGGTGCAAAAAAAGGAGCCAATTCCTCTCACCGACTTTCTCAATCCGGTGCCCGCAAGTCTCAAGAAACTGCGTGCCACCTACGCTGATGCGCTGGCCAAAATCGATCATGACAGCAACCTCAAGGCGCGATCCTGCTATGATGAACTGGACAGGCAGCTCGATGGTCTGCAAAAAAACCTGATAGAGGAGCAACACACTGACGATGCGCAATTGGTGAAGGCCAAGCGCGATCAAATTGCCGAAAAAATATCCCGGCTCTGAAATCAGGGATTTAAAAAAACCGCTCCGCCGGAGCAAGCTCAACAGCGGAGCGGTTAGAAACCCACGAGTGCCGTCTCAGTTGCTGGCTGCCGTTCCCAAATAAGGCGACAGGGTGGGAGCCCGCTTAGTGACGCGCAGCCTTCCAATTAAGGCATGGCTTTGCAGCAATGGCGCAGCCCCCGGTGCAATCAATTATCGGTTCGGGCCATGTGCGACTGGAACGACGAACACCGCAGGAAAGGGGGTGGTGACGGCATCTTGCCGTCATGGAAACAAAATTGACGGCAGGATTCCGTCACTACTTTCCATATTTTTAGGCTGTCAAAGATCAAGATTCTCAGCGGATGACCGCAGGCAGCGTGCCAAGCAGAGCTTTCAACACGCGCGCATGCGCCTCATCCACTTCTTTCGACTCTAGTGTGCGCTCCGGCGAGCGATACGTCAAGCGCCAGGCGATGGACTTTTTGTCACTTGCAAGCTTTTGGCCGGTGGGGTCTGCGAAGACATCGAAGACTTCCGCGTCGGTCAGCAGCGGTTCCTTTTTCTGCTGCCCGTCAAAGAACTCGCCGATCTTCGCGTTCGGCAGGTCTGCCGGGACTTCCAGTGCCATATCCCGCGTCATTCCAGGGAAGCGCGGGAGCTCGCTGAACTTGGTCGCGCCTTGCGAGCCCTGCTGCAGAGCGCTTAGTGAAAGTTCCGCGACATAGACTGGATTCCGCGCATTGATCCCTCGTGTCCGCGCCGGATGCAGCTGGGCGATCCACCCCAGGGTTTTGCTGCCGCGTTTCACTTCCGCGCTGAGCAGCCAGCCGTCGAGCGGCTTGGGCGCAAGCTCCAGCAATGAGCCTGTCAGCGCCTCCAGCGTGCCACGTAGATCGTAAACATCGGCAGAGGCGCATTCTTTCGTATGCCAGCTTGAAGGTTGTGAAGGACCACTGAGTAGCAGTGCGATGCGTTCTTCCTCGCGTGATGTTCCATTGGGATTGGTGATGAAGACGCGGCCGATTTCGAAGAAGGGCAACCGTGCCTGGCCCTGGCGGATGTTCAACGCTGCGGTGGCGATCAATCCGGGCACGATGCCGGGACGCAGCGTGGTGTGATCTTCGCTCAATGGATTTTTCACCGCGATCGCCTTGTCGGCGGGAACCGGTGGCCCGAGCACATCGCTTAACTGCGCAACGGAGATGAGCCGCAGCGTCTGCGCCTCGAACCATCCGCGATTAACCAGCGTATGACGCAGTGACATTGCGAAGTCATAGGCGCGGTCCGGGTTCTGGCTCGGCGTGAATGCACCCGAGGTTCGGCTCGGCACCCGGTCAAATCCGATGACGCGCGAGACTTCTTCGACAAGGTCAATCGAACGCTGCAAGTCCATGCGATGCGAAGGGATTCGCCAGGCATCACCAGTTTTCTGGAGGCCGAGCGATGAGAGCACGCGCTCCATCTCCTCACGGGTCAGGTTCGGAATGCCGAGTAGCTTCAAGGCGCGAACTTCGTCCAAGATGACATCGTGAGTGAGTTGGGGAGCCTCGCCGACGACGAGCAGTTCCGCATCGGCTTGTCCGCCTGCGATTTCGAGGATGAGTTTTATCGCCAGTGCGGATGCATTTCTCGCATTCTGCGGATCGACGCCGCGCTCGAAGCGGTAACTGGAGTCACTGCTCAAGCCCAGGCGTCGCGCCGTGCGGCGAATGCCGGCAGGGATGAAATAGGCGGACTCGATGAGAATATCCTTCGTTCCTTCGATGACGCCGCTGTCGGCGCCACCCATGACGCCGGCGATGGCGAGAGCCTTGGATGGATCAGCGATCACGAGGTCGCTGCTGTCGAGCGTGCGGATATTTCCATCGAGCGCGGTGATGGATTCACCGGCGGTGGCGCGGCGCACGATGATGGCGCCGTCGAGTTTCGCGAGGTCGAAGGCGTGAAGCGGATTGCCGAGTTCGTGCAGCACGAAGTTCGTGATGTCCACGATGTTGTTGATCGGCCGGAGGCCGATGCTTTGCAGGCGTGCTTGCAGCCATTCGGGGCTGGGGGCCACTGTGATGCCACGGATGATGCGCGCGGTGTAAAGCGGGCAGCCGTCCACAGCGTCGAGCCGGACTTCTTGAGGTGACGCCGACTTTTCCGCGGCAGGTTTTAATTCCGCGGGCGCGTTGAGATTTTTTCCAGTGAGCGCGGCGAGTTCGCGGGCCAGTCCGAAGTGACTGAGCAGGTCTGGGCGGTTGGGTGTGATTTCAAGATCGAAAATCACATCAGGCGGTTTAAGGTCGCGAAAGAGTTTTCCGACGGGTGCGCCCGCATCGAGGATGAGCAGCCCGGCGGAGTCATCGGTGAGTCCGAGCTCGCGACCGCTGCACATCATGCCGTTGGACTGCACATCGCGCAGCTTGCCTTCCTTGATGACGATGCCGCCGGGCAATGAAGCTCCCGGAAGCGCGAGGGGAATCTTGTCGCCGACTTTGTAATTCTTCGCGCCGCAGACGATCTGGCGGGATGTGCCGCTGCCGTCATCCACCTGACAGACACTGAGCCGGTCGGCGTTCGGGTGCTGTTTCGATTCGAGAATCTGGGCGACAACGATCTTGTCGGAGTCAATGCCGCGCACTTCGACGCCCTCGACTTCGATGCCGGCGAACGTGAGCAGATCGCGCATCTTTTCGATGGTGAGGTCAGAGAGATCGATATGAGTTTTCAGCCAGGCCAGGGAGACTTTCATGAAGAATTTTTTGACAGAATTAACTGGATTAACAGGAGGATACAATTAGTCCAATTCCAAGGGGGAGTCTGGACGCGGGTTGCGATATTTACGCTTAAATTCGAGGCTCTTAGCTCCGAAATTAATGAGCAAGCCGATGTCGATGGTAGTGGCCTTGAGATAATTCACAAGCTGGACCTCGTGGGCTGTGTTGGTCATTTCAACGGCCTTCAATTCAAGAATAAGACGCTTGTCGACGAGAACATCGGCGCAAAAACTTCCGATTTTGGTATTGCGATAATATACGCTGATGGGTTCTTCGGTGGTATGTTCGATTCCCTCGTGCGCCAGTTCAATGCGGAGCGCGCTTTGGTAGATGCTTTCTAGAAATCCGGGCCCGAGTTCTCGATGCACCCGCATTGCGCAACCAATTACCCGCCTCGTGAGTTCATCTTCAACACTCATGCCTCATTCCTGTTAATCTTGTTAATCCTGTCTAAAATTGCGCTAAAAACCGCACATCATTCTCTATAAGATGACGGATGTCCGTGATGCCGTGCAGGATCATCGCTAGTCGATCAAGACCGAGACCGAAGGCGAAGCCGGTGACTTCAGCAGGATCAAATACTTTGTCGCCGCGCGTTTTGGAGATGGCTTCGAAGACGGCGGGATCAACCATGCCGCAGCCGGCGATCTCAATCCATTTCGCTTCCTGTCCCTTGGCCTCCAGTTTGATGTCGATCTCGAAACTCGGTTCGGTGAAAGGGAAGAAATGTGGGCGGAAGCGCACCTGCGTTCCCGCGCCAAAGATTTCCTGGAAGAAAAATTCCAGCGTGCCCTTCAAGTCGGCGAGGCTGACATCACGATCGACGTAAAGCCCTTCAAGCTGGTTGAACACACTGAGGTGAGTGGCGTCGATCTCATCGCGGCGATATGCCGCACCCGGTGCGATGATGCGGATGGGCAGGGATTTGGCGGTCTCCATGGTGCGGACTTGCACCGTGCTGGTGTGGGTGCGCAGCAGGCGTCCGTCCGGAAGATAAAAAGTATCCTTCTCGTTGCGCGCAGGATGATCGGCTGGCGTGTTCAGCGCATCGAAGCAGTGCCACTCGGTCTCGATCTCCGGTCCGTCTGCCAGGGAAAATCCCATGCGTCGCAGTGCCTGCACCGCGCGGTCGCGCAGTCGTGTCAGTGGATGCAACGCGCCGCCCGCCGATGGACGTCCGGGCAGTGTGAGGTCAATGCCTTTCGCGGCCTCCGCATCCTTCGCTGACTGGAGCGCCGCAAGTTTCTCATCAATTCCGCTTCCCAGTGCGTTGCGCACTTCGTTGAGCTTGGCACCCACGGCGGCCTTCTGATCCGGCGGAACATTTCTCATGCCGGCCGCGAGCGCGGTGAGGCGGCCTTTTTTTCCGAGGTAGGCGACGCGGAAATTCTCCAGTCCTGTTTCGTCAGTGATCCCGGAGAGTTTCTGGAGACCTCCGGTTTGGATTTGTTCGAGTTCGGCGAGCATGATGGGTTGCGTATTATTCAATGGAAAAACTGAGACAGGATCATCAGGATTGGGTCTTCAACCTTGGTGCATTCATCCCGGATACAAACTGTCTTTTCGTCAGCCGTTTTATTTAATCCCGTTAATTCAGTTAATCCTGTCTAAAATCTTGGTTTCACAGACCGCATGGAAAACAAAAAGCTGGAGCGTTGAGCCCCAGCTTTTCGTCACATTAGAAGAACTTCTCGATCCGCTGGGTCTCAGGCGGCTTGGGCTGGCTTCCGAAGCGGAACACCTTTCTTTTCGAGAGCTTTGAGGCTTTGCTGAATGAGTCCCTGGAATGCGGCGTCGTCGTTGATCGCGATGTCCGAGAGGACTTTGCGGTCGAGTTCGACACCAGCGGCTTTGAGGCCTTCCATAAAGCGGGCGTAGCTCAGGCCATGGGCGCGGGCGGCGGCATTGACACGTTGAATCCAGAGTCCGCGGAATTCGCGCTTGCGGTTTTTGCGGTCGCGATAGCTGTATTGCATCGCCTTGCGGACAGCGTCCTTGGCGTAGCGGTAGAGCTTCGAGCGGAAACCGCGGAAGCCCTTGGCCTCTTTGAGCACGCGCTTGCGGCGCTTGCGACTGGCGGGAGAGTTGGTGGATCTTGGCATGGGGTCGGTTCTGTGATCAGGCTGTTGTTAGGTGTCGGTGCGGCGTCTCGCTTGATCGAAGGCTTCGCATGCGCGTTGCCAGGCGTTCGCACCGTGTTCCGCGGGGCGCGGAAAATATTTTAACCCCAAGGCATGGCCTGCTTCACCGCATAGGCGTCGGTATCATGGACGAGCGCAGTCTTGCGAAGGCGCATCTTGCGTTTGGCACTCTTGCCTTGCAGCAAATGGCGTTTGCCTTGACGTCGGCGGAGCACCTTGCCGGTGCCGGTGATTTTGAACCGCTTGGAAACGGACTTGCGGGTTTTGGCGATGCCAGCGTTTTTGGACATAGGGGCGGGGAGGCTAGGTGGATCGGACACGAATGCAAGTAGAAAAAGCATATCGTCGATCCTCTAAATCGAAATGGGACAGGATTTACAGGATAAGCAGGATTGAGAGAAAACACATGCATAATACATTTCACGCACACGATGGGCGAATGTGGCCTCTTCGTAACCCTTCATGTTAATCTTGTTAATCCTGTCGAAAAATCCATCCGCGTCTCTCAAAGCTGGAGAAAGCGACCAAAATTTAAAATTAGACATTGATTAACCCTCTGTAACTGTTAAAAATTAAGTTCTATTAAGTTTAATAGAATCAATGGCCGCCCTCGTTTCAGTCAAACCTTCCGTATCGTTTCTCCAACGGGACTGTGACTTCGCTGAATCAGAACCGCTGAAACGGTCGAATTCGGTTCGGGCAAAATTGAAGACTACGGATCCCGTAGGAATGGATCAAGCCGAGTCCCTGTCGCTCGATCAGTTGAAGTCCGCCAATTTTTTTCTTCGCAACGCGCTCGACCAAGTGGGGGATGGTCTGATCATTTTGCGCGCGGAACCCACCATGGGTCTGGGGCCGCGCATCCTCTTTAGCAACACACCAGCGGCGTTATTAGTGGGAGCGGATCCGATCAAGGGATTGCGCGATCGTTTTGTCACGCAACTAGTGGCCAGTGAGGCTGAGGCCGCCGAACTGATGACGGTGCTTCAGCATGCCGCGAAGTGCGGTGCTGCGGAATGGCGCGGCGGTGTCAAAACACTCTGTGCCGAGCGCGTTGTGCGCTGCGTCTGGTGCATCCGCGCCGTGCAGAACAGCCGCGGCCTCCTGCTCAATTACACCATCACCCTGCGGCTCGACGTGGAGAAAATGGATCAGCCCTCTGCTTTGGCTCCAACGCGCGCCGTTGAGCCTGATGCCATGAAGCGTCTGCGTGATGAAAATCTGGCCCTCGAGGCCCGCGGCATGGCTCATGATGTGAACAATATTTTGGGCATCATATCCATGCGTCTCTCAGAGGCGGCTCTCAATGTTCCTGCCAACACTCACGAAGGTGGATTGATCGAAGAAGCTCTCGCCGCCGTGCGTCGCGCGGACTCGCTGACTAAAGGCGTGCTTAATCTCTCGAAGAATGTTCCATTAAAGCGCGAGCCTTGCGATGTGGCGCAGATCATCCGCGAGACCGTCCCGCTCGTCAGTGGTGGTCGACCGGTGAAAATCGACATTCATGCTGAGCCTGAACTTTTCGCCGCACTGGCGGATGCCAGCCGCATCGGCCAGGTTTTGCAGAATCTCGTCATCAATGGCATCCAGGCCATGAAAGGCGGCGGTCGCATGGAAATCATCGCGCGTAATGCCGCGATTCCCGAGGGCGACGTCAGGCTTTCACCAGGCCGTTACATTGAAGTCATCGTGCGAGATTGCGGCCCCGGCATGCCGCCGGAACTGGCGTCACGTTTGTTCGGTGAATCCGTCACGACCAAGGCCAATGGCAACGGCGTTGGCCTGATCAGTTGCAAGCGCATCATCGACGATCATGGCGGCGACATCCGCGTGTCTTCGATGGTCGGCATCGGCACCGAGTTCAGCTTTTTACTCCCGGCGACAATTCAGACGCCGGTGCGCACGAGGAGCGGTGCACCGAACGCGCTCATCCCGGGTGTCGGCGTCATCCTGCTGGTCGATGATGAAAAAGATCTTCTTGTCGCGACAGTGGCCGTGCTCAAGCGCTGCGGCTACCGCGTCTTTGCTGTGCAAAGCGGCGAAGAAGCGGTGGATGCCTACCAGCGGCTCGCGCGCGCCGATGTTCCTGTCGACGCAGTCTTGATGGATCTGACATTTTCAGGCGGCTTGACGGGTGCGGAGGCCATGCTTGAAATTCTGGCTTTCGATCCCCGGGCCAAAGTCATCGCATCTAGCGGTGGCATGGTCGATCAGATGTATCACGAACTGCTCGATCAAGGGTTTGTCGATGTTCTTTCAAAGCCCTACGAAGCCGCGACCGTTTCGCAAGTATTGCACCGTAACCTTGCCCGCTCCTTGCGAGGTGCGCTGGCGGCTTGAGTGGCGAACCGGCTTGATTTTTCCGGCAACTTGGCCGCGCTTTTCAACTCCCTAAGCTCAAATACTCCCGCAGCGTGTAGTTCATCGCGCGGCGCACGGGAGGGAAGGCGTCAGCGAGGCTGACGAGCACATCATGCAGTGCAAATTCTTCCGCGAGCGCGTGGTGACTGGCGGCATCCAGATGACTGACGACGACCTGCTCATAGTATTCCACATCCGGCGCGCCGCGGCGTTCGGCACGATGATGCAGGAACGCCGGGTAGAGGCAGGTGAGCACCAGAAACCGGTTGGCGCACTGCACATGGATGAAGAAGCGCTCGGGGCCGCGGGCTTTTTCCAGCGCCTGCACATAATCGAGGTTGTAAAGGCCTTGCAGGTCCGGCTGCTTTTGCGACACCGGATGGACCGGGGGCAGTCCAAACTCGGCGCACACAACTGCAATGTAATCGGCGACGTCCAAGTCATCGACGCCGATGCGTTTCAGTGTGTGACGCACCAGGACGAAGAAAAATAAATTCGCGGACATGAGCGCGGCGCGGCGTGAAATGATCACGGCCTCGAAGAGTTTCGGATGATCGAGGATTTGTCGAACCGAGTCCGGGTCGTCGGTCAGCGAGGCCAGGCTTTCGCGTCCACGTTTGTCCAGGCCAAGGGTCTCAATAATAAACTGCCAGTCTGCAGGAGTGAATCGATACTGGCAGCCTGTATTAGGAAGACGCATCGGAGGCATGATAATCCTCGGTTGATATAACTCAAGCAAGGTTCGCGCCAAAATCATCATGCCTTTGGGTTAAGTGCGTTGACCTCGTCATGTGCCCGTAGTCTCGTGAGAAACTATGTCCGAAAATCCTTCCAGCCATCAGCCCGGTGAGGATGCCGCTTCGCCCACATCGAGACCTCCGCGACGGCAGCGTTACAAGGGAAAGAATCCCCGGCGCTTTGAAGATAAATACAAGGAACACCAGCCTGATCGATATGCCGATACGGTCGCGAAAGTGCGTGCTTCCGGCAAGACGCCCGCCGGCCAGCATGTGCCCGTCATGTTGACTGAGATCATGACGGTGCTCGCGCCACAGGCAGGGGAACGCGCGGTCGATTGCACGTTGGGCTACGGCGGTCATGCGGAGACGTTGCTTCGTGCAGTGCAGCCTGGCGGGTGTTTGCTCGGGTTGGATCAGGATCCTGTCGAGATTGCAAAAACGGAGGCGCGCTTGCGTTCCCTAGGTTTTCCTGCAGGCAGTCTGCGCGTGCAGCGCACGAATTTCGCCGCCCTGAGTCGCGTGCTCAATGAGACGGGATGGGTCGATGGCGCCGATGTGATTCTGGCCGACCTCGGAGTATCATCGATGCAGCTCGACAATCCCGCCCGCGGTTTCAGTTACAAGCACGACGGTCCCTTGGACATGCGCATGAACCCGCAACGCAGCGTGTCCGCCCGCGAGCTGCTGCAAAAACTTAGCGCGAATAAACTGGCCGCTCTCCTCGAAGTAAACTCAGATGAACCACGCGCGGCACTTCTCGCGGAGGTTCTCGCCGGCCACGACTTCGTCGGAACCCTGACTCTCGCCACTGCAGTGAAGAAAGCCCTTCCGCGCAGCGCGGATGACGAGGAAGTTGGCAGCACCCTGAGTCGCGTGTTTCAAGCGTTACGCATCGCTGTGAACGACGAGTTCAGCGCCCTCGATTCCTTTCTTCGCGAATTACCCCGCTGCCTCCGTCCCGGTGGACGTCTGGCAGTTCTCACCTTTCATTCTGGCGAAGACCGTCGCGTCAAAAAAGCTTTTCAAGCCGCCGCACGCGATGGCTTGTTTGTCAGCATCAATGATGAAGTGCAGCGTCCCACCGCTGATGAAATCCGGAGCAATCCCAGAGCGGCTCCTGCGAAATTGCGCTGGGCGGTGAGATGCTGATCCAGATCGTCGTGTCAGGGATATCTTTCTAGCATGACATTGCAAAATTAAGCCTCATGGCTTCGTTGACTCTCTCTGTCCGCCAATTCGGGCTGGCTGACACAACCCTCTTAAATAATCGATATGATGTCATCACCGAAATCCCGCATTCGCGCCTTGTTCAGCTTGCTGGCCGCAGCATTGATTTTCCCAGGCGCGAGCGCTCCTGCCGCCGCCAAGCCAAACATCCTCCATATCCATGCGGACGATCATCGCCCGGATGGGCTCCATGCGCTCGGCAATCCCTTGCTTCAGACGCCCAATCTCGACTCGCTGGTTGATCGCGGCATGACCTTCACCCATTGCTACACGATGGGCTCTATGATCGGGGCGGTTTGCACACCGAGTCGCACCATGATGCTCACCGGTCGTTCGTGGCAGCGCATCCCTGGAGCGCCGGGTGCGGCGGCCAACGCTGCTGATCGCACGACATTTCTCCCGAGCGTGCTGGCGTCAGCCGGCTATCAGACCTGGCACATGGGGAAGTATGGCAACGGCTTCCCCGCGGGGCTTAAGGAGTTTGAAACTAGCATCGCCGACGATGCCCACGGCTCTACTCCAGAGACAGATCGCGCTCACTCCAGTCAGCGTCTGGCCGACCGCACCATCGAGTTTCTCAAGTCGCGTGCGGCCAGTCATGAAGCCCGGCCATTCTATATTTATCTGGCGCCGCCCGTCCCGCATGACGAGCGGTCGGCCGAGCCGCAGTTCCACAAGCTCTACGATCCCGCTAAGATTCCACTCTCGCCCGCCTTTATGCCGCAGCATCCGTTTGATAATGGCGAGATGACCGTGCGCGATGAAAAACTCGCGCCCTGGCCGCGCACCGAGGCGGACACGAAGCAGCAAACCGCGGATTATTATTCCTGCATCACCGGCCTCGACCATCATATCGGGCGCATCCTGGCCGAGTTGAAAGCCAGCGGCCAGTTGGACAATACGATCATCATCTTCAGCGGCGACAACGGCCTGTCGCTTGGTGAGCACGGGCTTTTCGGTAAACAAAACCTCTACGAATTTGGCGGCATGCATGTTCCGCTCGTGATTGCCGGTCCCGGCATTCCGCAGGGCAAGAGCGAGGCGCTTGTTTACCTGATGGACTTGTTTTCCACCTTCGCTGAATTCGCCGGTGCGAAAGTTCCAGCAGGCGTCGAGGGGCAGAGTATCGTGCCGATTCTAAAAGGTAAGCAAACCAAAGTCCGCGACATGCTCTACACCGCTTATCGAAGCTGCCAACGATCCATCCGTGATGACCGCTGGAAATTCATCCGCTACCCTTTGGTGGACCGGACTCAGCTTTTCGATCTCAGCGCCGACCCCCACGAGTTGAGCAATCTGGCGGACAAGCCCGAGCACCATGCGAAGCTCGCCGAGATGACAAAGTTGCTGCAGAAGGAAATGGACAGTCACGCTGACACTTTCCCGCTGACGGTCGCTCAACCCATGCCCGCTGAGTGGTCGCCGCCTGCGCCCGGCGGCGAATCGGGAAAGAAGGACAGCAGAAAGACCAAGTGAGACGTCTAGCATTCGACCACCCCTTATGAAGCTTGCCTCCATCATTATCATCTCTTGTTT
>JANNQW010000346.1:0-7172 GCA_031400955.1 Verrucomicrobiota bacterium | reverse complement strand
CACCGTTGTCACAGAGATTCGGGTCATCACTGTTGTCTATGGGGTTGAAAGACTGTGCCAGCCCCGGCAGCACCAAGGCCACGCAGGCAACTGCCATCACTATTCCGAGCATCCACCAAACCCAGGGTCGATACATGTTTTGAACGATGGCTTTCATTGATAAGAAATGAAAAAGTGTGGTTCACTTGGCCGCGACATCATCGCGCACCGGGTTGGGCGCTCCCGCCCAGAAGTTCAGCACCCGCGCCTGACCACCGCTGGTCGTCACCGTCACGCGGTGGATTCCCACATTCGAAGAAACCTTAAATCCAAAACCTATCCTCCTGTGCTCGTCCAACCGCACCATCTGCGACACACTCCCGTTTTCCAGCCGCCCGCCGTCTTGCACCACCACCGCCACCGCTGTCCTAGGTTCCGACTGTGAAAACTGCATCGTCACCTCCACCCGTTCCTTCGGCTGCGTGTAAACCCTTGGATACTCCCCGGCCTGGTTCACCGTGTAGGCCCCAGCGATCTTTGCAGAAGGCACAGTCACATACGCCAGCACTTCCTCCCCGTCATAACGCGGGCGTCCGTCCGGGTAAGAAACTTCATGGTAGTCCGACGCCTTGAACGTCGCGGCCACCCCGCTGCTGTTCACTTTCTCGCCCACAGGCAGCGCCCGTGCAAAGGGCCGGGGCGGCGGAGCCTCTTCGCCCTTCCGCGCTCCGGGCCGAGACAGCATTGGGCCTCCACTGGCTGACGTCCCTCCGCTCGTCGTGGGCCCGCCTGAAGCCGTTCTTTCACCCGCAGCACCACTTTTAGTCCGTTGACCGGCTTCAGTCCCGGGTTGCGTTCCTCCGGGCATGCACACGAACCACACAATGAAACCAAGCAACAGCACGATGATGGCAGAGAGAATTTTGGACAAGGGAGTCTTCATAAAGGGCAGGAACGAGGGTTAAGGGAGCAGCAGCGCAGGGATTCATTGAGATGGTAAAATAGACTTCGGAGAATTATTCCCAACAGGCTTATCTAGCCATTTAAAGCCGGTAGCTTAAACACAGGCAAGATTAATCGGAATGCTATTGAAAACTTTATGTCACACAGACTTTTTACTGATGTTCATATGACAACGCAAGTGGGCGCCGCCCACTATGTCGTGAAACCTGATTGCATGGAAAAATATTTCTCTCAGTGTCGTGACGAATGGCAAGATTTATTTTTCGCGAACAGTATTCGAAGTGGATCGGCAGAGGGCTGTCGATCCGCTTAGGCTAGTTCGGTTGCTTCACACGCGTGACAACTGCCTGCGCAGAGAAAATTGGAGCACGCCGATGACAACTGCGAGCGAAAGGATCATCACCGTGGCATTGAGTGTGAGCGTTTCGATGCGAAGTTCCTCATACCATGGCTTTTCAGTATTGCGGCGCGCAACAGGATTGACTACTGCCGTCGCCGCCGGAGTGAACAATGGATAGGTTCGCACGGTGCCAAAGAAGACATTGGGGCTGGATGTGCGCCGGTAGTCTTCGCGCTCCATTTCCGCCTTGGTCACAAGATCGAGCACCTTGCGATTCACAAAAATTTCTTCGGCGCTGACCGTGCGACGTCCTTTGGGCGGATCCAGCAGCTCTGGCTCAATGTTACCCGATTCGATACCCTCCTGAATACGGCGAAGCCGACGCGTAATATCATCCGCATCATTGTCTTGAAGTCCGGAGACAACTGCGAGCGCCTGCTTGGCGCGGTCGAGATCTTTTCGCTGCGATGTTGTCATCTGCTCTCCGGCGGGCGGAATGAGCGACTGAATGCGATTTTCCAAAAACTCCTGACTGCGGGTGAGCGGGTTGAGTTTCGCCTGGGAGATGATGACCGATTCGTAAGACCAGCGCAGTGGCATGAACTGACAGATGAGCGGAACCTTGAGCTTGCTGGCGGCACTGGAGTCGTCGCCGGCTTTATTCTCCACCCAGCGGCGAATGGAGTAGACGAAGTCGAGGTTGCGATTCATCTCTTCGTATTTAATGAGGGCGCCGCCGAGAATGATCTGCGGAATCAAGAGCAGCGGAATGATGTTCAATGCCGTGCGGGAGTCATGCACGATGGAGGATACCAGCAGACCCATGCAAGCGCCGGTGAGCGAAGTGAGAAACATCCAGAGGAGATGAATGGTGAACATCTGGCGGATTTCCAGCACGGCGTTCCCGATCCAGAGGTAAATAACACACTGCATGAACGCGAAGGCGGCCAGCGCGAGAACCTTCCCGAATATGTAATAGGAGACGCGTAGGTTATGATTTCGTTCGCGATTCAGCATGTGCCGGTCGCGGATGATTTCGTCGGCGCTATTGGTCAACCCTAAGAACATGGCCACTACCAACGATAGAAAGATGTAAGTGGGGATGTGAAAAGCGGAAGCGAATGTGTAGTGATCCTCCTCCGAGTAGCGCAGCACCATTGAAATCAGGAACGCCAGCACCGGAGCTTCCAGCAACGTCGTGAGCAAGTTCGCGCGGTTGCGCAGTTTGCTGAGGAATGCGCGCTTCAGCATCGTCATGAAAAGAACGCTTTCTCCGCGGAAGTTAAGCTTCGGCGGCGAGGGTGGTTTGCGCGGCTGAGCCAGGGTATCTTGACGAGAGGCTTCACGTTTCGTCTCCATCTCCCGCGTCATGGTGTGCAGAAGCACATGCGTCTGGAATCGATCGCGCCAGAAGTTCGGCGGAAAGCGCCGCGCCTGCATCATATGCCCGTCGGGTGTCTGCTCCTGGATGATGTCGCCGCTGATGTCCCGCAGGGGGGTTTCAAGCACGTCGAAAACGAAATCCGGCGTGATCTTGTCGGGCATCTGCGATGACTCGTCACGCTGGCCGGTCTCTTCGTGATAAGCCTCCCAGAAATATTCCAGCATGGCCTGCGGCGTGCCGAAAAAGGCCATCTTCCCCCCCTTGTCGAGCAGCAGCGCCTTGTCGAACATCCGGAGCAGTTTCATGCTGGGCTGATGGATGGACGAGAAGACAATTTTGTTGTGCGCCAGTGATCGGATCAGCTCCAGCACGTGCTCGGAATCTTTCGAGGAAAGTCCCGAGGTCGGCTCATCGAACAAATAAACGTCCGCGATGCCGATCATATCGAGCCCCGCATTGAGCCGCTTCCGTTCGCCGCCGCTGAGATTTTTCTGCTGCGGTGTGCCCGCCAGACGGTGGCGCATCTCATTGAGGCCCAGTTCAACCAGCTTGGCGTCCACGCGCTTGCGCCGTTCTTCAGCGGAAAAATGCGGACAGCGCACAGCCACGGAGTAGTCGAGATTTTCCTGAACGCGCAGCAAGGGGTCAAACGCATCTTCCTGCGGGATGTAGGCGATGTAGGGACAGAGCTCTTTGGCGTTGTCGTAAAGCGCGAAATTGTTCATGAGCACGTCGCCGCTGCCGGGCTTGAGCTGTCCCGCCAGTAGACGCAGCAGCGTGCTCTTCCCGCAGCCGCTGGGACCCATCACACAGATCATTTCGCCGCGGCGAGCCGTGACACTGATGCCCTCCAGCGCGGTGTCTTTCTGACTGCCAAATCGATGACCGATCTCGCGCAGTTCCACCAGCCGGATGACATTGCGTTCCTCCTCGATGATGTGATCCGCAAAATGGCAGCGGAGGTATTGTCCTTCCCTCAGCGTGATCGTGTCGCCGTCCAGCAGATGATGCCGCTCTTTGACAGGAGCTGTGCCGACAAATACCGGATGTGCGGCACGCAACACCTCCAGTTCACCGGTCTTGGCCTCGTAGTCACAAACGATTTTCAGAAGGATTTCGCCCTCACCCTCGTTGGTCAGAAGAATGTCGCCTTGCTCAAGCAAATCGGGGTTATTGGAGACGAGGTAGGTATTGCGACTGCCTTCCAAACGGAACTGTTCGCCAAACTCCCGCGCGCGACGGCGAAGTTCCTGGAGGGAGATTTCCACTTCGCCTTGCACGATCAGCTTGTCTTCGATGGACGCCTCGATCTTGGTGCCTGTGCGGAGTCGCTTTCCATTGATCCTAGCATCGGTGTCGCGCAGCGCTTCAATCACGACGCTAAGTCCGAAGCTGACTCGGAGATTGGTTCCGCGACTGCGATTCTGGGAAATTTCCGCGCTGCCCTCATCCGTGAACGTCAGATAGAGCTGGGTGCCGGTGAGGTTTTTCTTGGAATTAAAATAGGAAATAAAGTCCGAGTAATCGAGCGACGCATCCTCCAGCACCACCCGCTCGCCGGGATAGAGGCGGGAGAAATCGCCGGGGCGCAGCGTGCGACTGCGAACCAGCACCGGGACGACGCCGGTGTTCTTGAGCAGGACCAGGTTTTGATACCGAAATGAAGTGACGTGACATTCCGTCGAGAGCGAGCGCAGCAGCACGTCGTGCGGATCACGTGAGGCTATGCGCAGCATCTCCAAAGGCTGGCCGCTGGGCGTGCGAAACTCGGAGTCGTCAGCGGGCCGTTCCTCGGAGTTGAGTTGATAGACGATATCGATTGCCTGCGAGGCAATGCCGAGGTTCGTCATGAAAAGGTAAAACTCCACGAGCTGCTGACGGGTGTTGGCCGAACGCGAGATCAGCAGATAAAGCTGCACCCCGAGCAGGATTTTCTGCTCCATCGTCAGCGACTTGTTCAACTGGCGGGCGCGGGCATTGAGATCCTGCGGCTTCTGCAGGGCTTCAAGATAGACCCGGCGCAGTTCGGAGTAGACAGCCTCCGGGTAGTCGTAGCGCATGAAGCCGAGGCTGGCGTCGATCTCCTCCTCCATGACCTCGCCGTCGAGCTTGCTGAAACCGGCGAAAACCTCCATGAGCACCGGGAGCATCGAATAGGCGGCCGGCTTAGACTTGTGTCCGCGCATCCGGTGCCAGAGCCGGCGCCAGAGCGGCTGCCAGCCTGTGCGGAGAGGTGCATACCGAAACCGGCGTGTGGAACGGGTCTTGGACGGCGGTGGTGGTTCAGCGGCGGCGCTGCTCATCTTTGGATGCAGCAGCCTAGGCTTTCGGCCACGTGAAACAAGGAACAAATTGCAAGGTCGATCAATTTCGCCATGGCCAACCAACGAGACGACCGAAAAAATACAGCATCGAAACCATGCATCATGAATTGCGCGACCGCGAAAATGCCCTAGCCTCCGCGCCATGTCTGATGCTAATACCCGCTCCCTTCGCTACGCGCGATCGACCGCGATTTGGGTACTACTGGCAATTCCACTCGTCTTTCCCTCGTGTTCCTCTACAAATATTGAGGGCGTGCCCGGCAACTTGCCGGAGATAGCACTGAATGGCTCGACTGCCACGCCCCCCCATCACATGGCCAGTTATGAGTATCCCTTCGACTCCAACGGCAACTATGTGAGCGCTTGGGCCGCGGAAGGAGAGCGCCGCGCAGGTCGCTCCGCCCGCGCCACCAGCGACGACGAGAGAAAGTGGAGCAGTTCACAAGGGGGGCGCGCCACCAGCACTTCGAAATCTAAATCAAAATCAAAAACTTCAACAACAGCAAAATCCAAATCAACGGGGAGTTCGAAATATGTCATCAAGAAGGGTGATACCATTGGAAAGATCGCGCAGCGCTACGGCATTTCGGCTTCTAAATTAAAGTCCGCCAACGGCTTGAAGTCCGACTTCATCCGTGCAGGTCAGACACTAAGGATTCCGAAGTGATCCATTTAGCAGGCTGCGAAAGACGGGCATTTCCTCCTGTGGTAGCATCCGCCACCGCCATGAAGGCATCTCCGCGCATCCGTTGCTTCCTGACACTGCTGTCACTCGTGATGAGCACTGCCAGCATCGGAGCTTTCGAGACGGTCGTGATTGATCCCGGACATGGCGGGAACGATGAAGGAACCGAATGGCACAAGGTCAGCGAAAAAGACCTCACCCTCTCGATAGCTCGGCGCGTCGATAATATTTTGCGCGATCACAAAATACAAACAGTGCTCACCCGACAGTGCGACGCTTTCGTTTCGCTCGACGAGCGCGCCGAGATAGCAAACCTGATACCGGAATCACTTCTGCTCAGCATTCACTTCAACGGTTCCCGCATGTCGGACGTCAACGGCTTCGAAATTTTCGCGTTTCGCCAAAGCCCGACAAGCCGCGTGATCGCAGAATCCATCCAGCAATCGCTGGCGGAGAGTCTTCGAAGCAAGAACCGCGGACTGTTTACCAACCAGGACTATGCTGTCCTCGTGCGCAGCGCCGGGAGCGCTGTGCTGGTGGAATGCGGCTTCATCAGCAACAAGGCGGAAGCTGCGCGCCTCTCCTCGCCCGAAGGGCAGCAGACGCTCGCCGAAGCGCTCGCGCTGGGCGTGATGCGCATCAAACCCCTGATCAATACCGACCCACCGGAGGCTGACATCGTAAAATGTGAGATCCATGCCAAGAAACACGATGAGGCCATGAAAATGGCAGAAGCAGCAGAGAAAAAATCTGAACTTCCTACGAAGATTACTCCCAAAAAAGTTACACCCAAGAAAGTTACATCTTCCGGCAGAAAACCCCAGAGCAAGCTGAAAAAGAAATCGAAATAAACCTGACTGTTATTACAAAGTCACCCGCTGCACCTTCCCGAAATCAGCCCGAAGGAATCGCTTGGCCAGTGACTCAAACTGCTCGCTCAAGTCAGTGAGGAAAATGTCCAGCTTCGGCTTGGACTTGGCCACCCGCAGCAGTCCCCGCTCCCTCAGCATTGCTTTCACCTGTTCCGCGCACACCAGAGCGGAGTCCACCAGGCGCACCCGGTTGTTGAGTATCTTTGCCAGCAACGGCTTGAGCAGCGGATAATGCGTGCACCCCAGCACCAACGTATCCATGCCATGTTTCATCAGCGGCTTGAGATATTCTCGCACGATCATCTTCGCCGCCGGATGCTCGATCCAGTCCTCCTCGATGACTGGCACCAGCAGCGGCGTGGCCACCGCCTCAATCTGCAAATCAGGACGGCGCATCGCCAGGGCATGCTGATACGCGCAACTCTTGATGGTGCCCGAAGTGCCAATAATGCCAACCCGCTGGCAGTTCGGATCAGCCAAAGCAGCCTCCACACCAGGCTCCAGCACACCGATGACCGGCAGTTGAAACTTGCTCTGCAAAAGCGGCAGCGCGTGAGCAGTGGCCGTGTTGCACGCGATCACAATGGCTTTCACCCCCTTCGACAAAAGAAACTGCGTGTCCTCC
>JANNQW010000345.1:0-13766 GCA_031400955.1 Verrucomicrobiota bacterium | reverse complement strand
GAAGCGCCGCATTCGATCGACTGCGGGGTGGGCCATACCGATGCCGTAGCCTGATACGCCGACCTCTTAGAAAGCAAGGGTGACGCTATTAAATGTCATTTCCAGTCGTGAGGCTGTATTATCTTCTGATGTGTCCCGGCGGTGTTCCCAGGCCTTCAGACTGTCGGCAAAGAAATAAGAAGCCCCGCCCAGCACGATGACGCCGACGACCAGCCACACGGCTATTTTGCTTTTAGCGGTGCCAATTTTGAAGAAGGTTGTGATCGTGGCAAAACCGAGGAATAACAGAGCACAATACAGCACCACGCCGCGTGAGCCCGACATCAGGGCATTGCCTATCATCAGTGGAATGCAGCCAAACATCAGCAGGGAGCGCGTTCGGTTGGTGATTTGACTCATGGAGAGTAAAGCCAGCACTAGACCGAAAAAGAACACCAGATAAGTGGTGAATCCGGTCAAATAAGAGAAGGTTCCCGTGATGCGGGCATATTGGGCATCGTCACCGAAAGTGGTTACGGTTTCACCCTCCCTGAGCGTGTTGCTGTAGACATTGAGCGCTGATCCCGGGCCGGCAAAAAACTGGAGCACGCCAAGAATTCCGATGGGGATGGCAAACATGACATACCATGAAATCTGGCGGACCATCTCCTGTTCCGAGCGGAAAAGAAAGGGCATCATGAATGCCAGCGGGATGTAATAAAGATAGATCTTGATCCCGTAGAGGGCCAGGATGGCCGACCCGATGTTGGGATTTAGCGCGCCGAGCGCGACAATGGCCGATCCCACCGTGATCACCATGAGCGGCGTCCGAAGATGGTATCGACGTTGCTCGGCATCCGGGGACATGAAGAATTTCACGTAAGCTCCCGCCAAGAGCACATCCTTGAGGAAGTAAACGAGTTCCTGCCCTGATGGAAAGACCCACTTGCGAATCGCACCTTCAAGAAGGGCCACCACAAAAACCAATTTGACCGTGCGACGCCAGTTGCTGTAGGACCAGAAGAAAATCAGCAATCCCCCAAACGCACCCAAGGCTAGCAAGGTTGCCTGTGGCAGCTTCTGAACGGCAAACATAAGTGGCAGCGATGAAAAAGGCATATTGAAGAGCGGAAGGTCTGAACTTAGACTAAAAACGGATTTGATAGTGTATAGACGATTGCTGAAAGCCTAATGCTGAACTGAACATGTGAGGCGTATTCTGTCACCTATCGAGTGAGCGCTTGATGGGCAGGCAAGCGCATCATTTTCAGGCTATGGACTATCAGCTTTCCTTTCCAAGCTTACATCTGCGGCGACACGAAAGGTGGCGCTACGAAGCGCGCATTGCATCCGAGTTTAGCCATGTCTTCGCGAGTCAACAGGCCGGTCAGTCTGGGAAAATGATCTGCACCATGCCGTGTGCATGGCCAATCTTGAAGTCGGGGAGTAATCCAGATTGGAACACCTCCGCTTTTCAATGATCCGCGCTGGATTGCCGATGGCGACTGCGTTAGGGGGCACACCCTTTGCTATCACGGATCCGGCACCTACGACCGCGCCGCGCCCAAGCGTCACGCCCGGCAGGACAATCGCATTCGTCGCGACCCAAGCATATTCCTCGATCCGGATGGCGCGCGCGAACGAAGGCCATCCCGGATGGGTGATATCGTGGCTGGCAGACAGAAGATGAGCGCCGTCATTGATGCAAGCCCGGGCACCGATTGTGACCGGCGCATGCACGGCTACATGCACCCGCCCCACGAAAGCTTCCTCCCCGACTTCCAGCAGATTCAAATCGCCCGTGATCAAATTGGGAGCGGAAAAAAAAGCCGTCGGGGCTATGCGCGCGCCCCGTGCGATCAATTGGGAATGGAACCATCCTTGGCGGAGAATCTGGGGCGCTTGTAGAATTCGTTTCGCCCATGCCCGGGACCATTCCCTGCTGAACGGGGGCAACCGGTCGCGCATGGCCCAGAGGCGGGCGAGAATCGCCAAGCTCGTCGGTAAACAATGAAGCAGTCGCATGGTAGAATTAGGGTGAGGATTTCATTTTGGTAGTGCGGAACAAACTTATGAATGGAATCTAATCCGCCGATTTCACAGTTCGAAAAAATGTTCGAAGTCTTCAATCTGCGAGTATCTGTGAAAACCGCGGATAGAGCCAACCTTTAACCGCAAGCATGGACCGCCTTCTCAATCGTATCCGCGTAACTGGCGGTGGTTGCCATCACAGAGTGTGGACGATACCAGTCGTGCAATCGTCGTGCCGTATCTTCAACGTCGGACATGTCCGTCTTCGATCCCGCATCCAGGCCCGCCAGATAGTGCACACCCGGCCAGATGCCATCGGCTTCCGAACGGTTCATTCGTGGAAGGAAACAACCGATCCCGTGGGCCGCATATGCGGCGAAAAAACCCGATTTAGCGAGATAACCGTCATAGTAGTCCACAATGGTCAGCATCGAATCGCGCAGAATTTGGTGAGCCTCCTCGGCCGTGACATGGCCTCTGCACTCGATGGAGCCATCATCCGGCAACCCATGGCATCGACCCGCCGCGATGGTCGCGAGGTCGGGCCACCGATCCCGGAGTCTTCTCCAGCATTCCCAGTAATCTTTTCCATGCGGACTTTCGATTGCAGGAGGCTGAAAAAGCACGATGCGGCGTTGACGTTCCACAAAGGGGCGAAAATCGGCACATTCCCCCAAGTTCGAGAACACCGGGAACGTAGCAATCTTTTGCGGATCGCATCCGCAGACCTGCGCCAGCCATTGGGCATAGGCGTTCCGGTTGGTTCGCGCGGCATCTGAATTGCGGGCGATGCTTCGAAGGACCATCTGCTGGAGTGGCTTTATCCAAAAGGCGCTCGAAGTGATAGGGCCGCTGGCATAGAGTTCATGAAACATTGTCATGAGCAGGACACCGGGAAATTCCTGCCGCAATCGTTTCACCGCGCGCCGCAGCCAGAGCGGGGCACCACGTTTGGAAAAGCCATAGCCCGAGTATTGCAGAATGATGCCGGAAACATTACTGATGTCGGCGGCGATGGTGCGAATCAATTCCCGGGCACTGCGCTCGCGAAGCACTTCGACGGGGAACCCAAGTTCAACTTTTCCGCTCTCCCAAGCGGGATCGGCCACGATAAATTGGGTGTTGATGCCATGATTGTCCCGCAAGGCCCGCGCCAGTACCAAAGAATAATCGCCAACGCCACACATGGCTGGAGGGAGACGCGGGACGATCTGAAGAATCCTCATCTGGCGGCTGGAAGGAGTTCGTCATAGATCCGGCGGATGCCGGCGCGGTATCGTTCCGGGGTAAATTGGGCGGCGAACGTCGCAGCTATTGCACCGTGTGCGGCGAGCAGGTTGCGGTCCTTGAGATAAACAGCCAGCCGGTCAGCGATGGCTTTTGCATTCGCGGCCGGAACGCGCCACGACTCATCCGGCACCGGCACCCCGCAGTTGGAACTGACAATCACTGGCAGCCCCGCAGCCATGGCTTCCAGCGCAACAAAGCCAAACGAATCGCCGAGAGAGGGCATGACCAGGATGTCGTGCGCATGAAACATTTTTCGGAGGTCCTCCTTGGGGACGTAGGAATGGGACTCAAATTTCACCGGCTGTTCGGTCAGCCAGGTTCTCAGTTCCGGAGAAACAAAACCGACCACGGTCAGGCTGGCGGCATCGCCTGTCAGTTGCATGGCCTGAATGAGGTAAGGAACACCTTTGCGCAGACTGACCGCACCTGCGTAGAGGACGCGAAGAGGGCGCGAGGCTTTGTGATCAACTGTGCGTTCAGTTTGTTTAGAGCGTATCGCCCACCAAGGAGCATCGACCCAGAGCGGATTCACCCGGATGCGGCCGGCTTCCATTCCGCGTTCGACAAGCAGTCGCTTTTGCAAATCCGAACAGACCAGCACCAAATCCGCAAGATCCAGTTCGTCCTTTTTGCGGCGCAACATCTCCGGGCTGTTGGATGAAGGGGCGGCGGGCAGCCCCAGATCACCGGCCGCGCGAGCCGCCTGCTCATTCAAGAACCAGGATGGAATGCCGGGGCAGTCGAGCACGCACTTCATCCCGCGGTCCCGTGCGGCACGAAGCGATAACAGGGCGCTGGTTTCGCAACCCACAAATACTGCGGCGTGCGACTTCCTGACGATGCCCGCGACATGCCGGTCGAACCAGGCGTTGGAGTGAAGGTGTTCGCTTTGACGCTGCCTGAAGATGCGGGCGCCAAGACGATGAGCCAGCACCGGCCAGGGAAACTCGTTGATCTTCTCCGGAGGTAATTGATCCAATCCGAGCGGTCGCGCGGAAGGCATGCGGGCCATTCGCGAGAGGAGTCGGCCGGTTTTTCCCGGTAGGTCGACCGCCGTGCAAATCAGACGTTCCAAGCGGCCGATTTCATGTGCTGCGAGCGCCAGTTGGAAAATTTGATGAACGCCCGGATAGGCCAGGATGATGTCGTTCATGGTGAGGTCAGGTTTGCTGCTTTGAATCTAAAAAGGAAAATGGACAGGATTAACAGGATATTCAGGATTGGGAGAGAGCGACTTACAATCAAGATGCCTCTCACCCAGTGGATGAATGGGTGCATCTGCAGAATACCCTCCTGTTAATCTTGTTAATCCTGTCTAAACTCTGCCGCTGCGTTTTCTAGGTTGAAATGAACGCCAGCGCCTGTTTCATTCCATTGAGATCTTCAGCAAAACCCCATTGGTTGATGATGCGCAAACTTTCTTCCCCGGCGCGAAGTCGCAACACGGCATCGTTCATGAATGGCTTCAGAGCGCGGACCAGATCCGCCACATCGCCCGCCTGGAAAATGTCACCGTTGATTCCAGCTCTGACGAGGTCGGGGCCTGCTCCAACTTGATCGCTGACGATGACCGGTTTGCCCGCGTTCATCACCTCGTTGACCACGAGTCCCCACGGCTCAAAAATCGAAGGCAATACGAACACATCGCACAAGTCATAAAGTGCCGGCAGTTCGGTTTGATTCTGAAACCCAAGAAACTTGACCGAGCCGGCAGCCACGCGGCTGGCCAGTTGCTCCAGTTCCTGCCGAAGCACACCGTCTCCCGCCAGCAGGAGCATCGGTTTCGCGTTCATACGGCCCACCGCCTGAATCAGAGTTGCCGGATCTTTCACCTCGGTCAGCTTGCCGCAAAATAGAATGATGGGCCTGTCCGGTTCAATTCCAAGTGCAGCCCGTAGTTTTTCTCTCCAGGGACGGGCCTCCGCAGTCTTTGCTTGGAAAAAAGTATTATCCACCGCATAAGGCACCTGAAAAATGCGCGTCTCAGGAACGCCGTAGGCGCGATAGAGACTGTGATTCAGCATGCCGACTGCGAGAAAGGCCGCCACTTTTCGAAAGCGCCATGTGAAGACCAGTCGGTGGACCAAGCGCCTGAGCCATCCTCCCCGGATGCAGCCCCGGAAGGTTTCACCCCGCAGCATGAGCGGAATATTCTTCTCAGCCGCCACTCTCCAGGCTGCCGCTGCGAATGGATGCGCCCAACCATGCACCCAGAGCGCGTCACAGGGATGCCTGGCCAGGTGTTCGAAAAGTTGCTGCTGATAGTGTTCTAGTTGCCTGCTGCGGTCGCCAGCAGGTTCTTCCCGGTTGAGAATCACATGCGGGCAGCCATCAAGCAGGGGCACATCCCAGGTCACGCTTTTGCCGAAACCAGGATCGAAATAGGCACGACTCGTGGTGTCTGTCGCATAGATCACCTCCAGATCCAGGCCGCCTCCGCGCAGATGCCGGATGAGCGGGCTTTGATACTGGATCGGATGCGTGAGGCAGTAGAGCACTCTCATATCACCGAACAGTTTAACCTAAAAACCGAGCTGATAGCGAATAGTCCATAGCTAATAGTCTGATGCTGAACCGAGCATGCGAGGAGTGATCGGTCACCTTTCGAGTGAGTGCTTGATGGGCACGCAAGTGCATGATTTTCAGGCTATGGACTATCAGCTATCAGCCATCGACTTTCCTTTCTAGGTTTCACGAAGTGCGATCAGGAATGGGCTTTATCTGAGACATCCGAATCGTTTCAAGACAAGCTCAGCGCCTTTCCCCAGGTTGCACCGTTGCCACGCTGGCGTTTGCCACCGCTGACCCAGAACCGGCCCGCGAGGCAAAGAGCAAGCCAAAATCATTCCCGGCAGGAATCACTTTCCCGGGCAGGAAGCCAATTTTTTCCAGCCAACCCTTCAGATCAGCGAGTGAGTATCCCGCCCACAAATGATATTCCATGGCGATGCGATCCACGTTTTGCCAGGCTTCCGCATTCTGGAGCAGATCTTTTTCCGCTCCTTCACAATCCATCTTCACCAGATCGACCCGACCGCCGAGACGTGAGACGGCGGTCGCCAGGGTGCGGCAGCGTATCTCACCCCTGACGTCGGAATGAACCTGGGTATGGACCGAATCTTCGCCAAAGTCCAGGGACACGAAACCTTCCGCAGCCCCCAGGGCTTCTGGAAAGACTGCAAAATTGCCGACTTTTGCCTGATGTTCCCAGAATGGACGCATGGCCGGATTGGGTTCGTAGGCATGGATGACTGCCCGCGGCCAGCGAATGCGGGCGGCCAAGCTGAACAATCCCGAATGCGCTCCGATATCGAGGACAAAAACGGTGGTGTCGGGGAGCCCTTCGAGGCCGTAGCAGTCGTCGAGCATGATATCGGCGAACGCGGTTTTGGAACCGCTGTCGTCTGGCAAATGCAGGGGAACTTGCCGACCCGAAATGAGAATGTTTTTAGGCAGGCGAAAACTGGCTGCTCGTTGGAAATCGATGCCGAGGCGTCTCGCGCGCCGACGACGACTCAAAAGGGTCTTGATACGCTGGATAAATGAAGACATGGCGTGATGCAAAATGAACAGAGAGACGTTTTTACAGGGAAGACGCAGCACTATTCTCAAGCCTTCCTTTCGCGATCGATCGTTTTTGCAGGACCTGCTCCACACGTTGAATAACCTCATCGGAAACACTCACCCAGGTGCGATCTTTCACCGTCAGGTGTGCCTGCTCGCCAAGCTTCAGCCTGCGCGCGGAACCGCGAAGACATTCAATCAGCAGACTGTAGAACCGGTCGGCGTCGCCGACCGGGAACAGCAGGCCGTTCCGGCCGTGTTCGATGACGTCTTTCTGGCCGCAGCAGTCAGTGGTAATGCAGCACAAGCCGGCTTCCATCGCCTGCAGGAGCGACAGCGGCTGTCCTTCCGCCAAACTTGGAAGAACAAACAACGATGCTTGAGACAGCATTTTGATTTCTTCGTCCCTTTGAAATTTAGGAACAACATCGATGAGATGACGGCATAGCTCTGGAAAATTGCTCAGCACTTCTTCACGTGCGACGCCCGTTCCCGCCAGGCACCATCTGACGTCTGGAAATTCGAGGGCCACGCGGGGGATGGCGGAAATCAGACAGGAGATGCCTTTGCGCGGAATCCATGTGGCCATGAAGAGAATCTGGACCGGGCCGTCCGGCTTGCGTGGCCCGATGTTTGTTGGCAGCACACCATTGCGGAAGACGAAGACATCTTCCTTTTTGCGCTGGTATTGCGCCATGCAGTAATCCAAATCATCATGACTGCTGACCAGCAGGGCATCCGCGTGTGTCAGCCCCGAGTCCGTCTGCCACTGGCGCAGCCTCCAAAGATGCGACGTCACCAGCAGCTTGAGCGCCGCTTTGACGGAACGTCGGGTATGGCTGTTGACCACCGGGACATATTTTCGCTCCACACCGTGGCTGAACACAACGAGGGGAGAATTCATTTTCCGGAAAACCCCTGACCCTGGCTCGTGAACCAGGAACAACCTGTCGCCCTTCGTTTTTTGACAATGTTGCAATGCATGACGTGTCCATAACGACCCATGGCCAGAGGCCGGAACTTCATCGGGGCCAACGTGGGTGAATCGATACCCCTTTCTTGTGAACGCATCCCTCCAATGACAGGCAATCCGTCCCATGCCGCTGGACTCATCCAGCTTGATTTCCGCAACATGAACAATTTCTGGCTTCATTAGTTAATCAACTATTCTATAAACAATCAAAGCTTACATCGCCACCCAGTCAGGAATCCGCATTGTCGTCTCATCGCCCGCGCCGATGCCAGAGTGCCCGCGCATAGTAAGCGAGCGCCTTTATGGCCAGCGGCGACCTCCGTCGCAGCAATGCCATCAGATGTGGGCGAGCTGCCGCAAGTCCAAGGCGTTTGCAGAAATAGTGACAATAGATATATGACTGTTCGGCGGCACCGGGTTTGTTGCGGGGATTCGGTCTTCGGGCTTCCTCCTGCATAACACCGAGCAACTGCGCCACACGATTATCGTAAGTGTGCTCGCGCCGGACCAGCTCTCTCCCTGCATCCGCAATCCGTCGCCTTTCTTCGTCCCGCGCGAGATAGTAGTCGATCTTGGCAAATAATTCGCCGTCAGATCGATAGCCTGCAAAGTGAACGCCGTCACGAAAACCCGCGGCTTCCAGCTCGGTGGGCTGCTCCACGAAGAGCAACGCTCCAGCGGCGAGCGCCTCAAAGCAGCGGACATTATACCATCCTCTGTAATCATCCCGCTGAATGTTTACCACGATCTTGGCACGGCGATAGGTCGGCAGGACTTCTTCTTCCGGGACTTGGCCAGCCCATGCAGGATTCATCCGGTAGCGCGCGGCGAGCTGGGGGACCAGATGTTCGCGGCGCGAGCAAATTGAGCCCCGCAGCCGGCCGATCCAGCCAATATCAAACTCCCGATCCTGTTCCTCGGCGTCAAGCCACTCACTCCTGGCTGCGTAGGGTTGCAACACCATCGCGCACTGTTCTTTCAAGTCGTAGCCAGATCCGTCCCAGGCGCACAAGCAGGCTACATCCATCAGACGGGACCAGAGGCCGCGCCAGCCGGGCGTAACACCTGCATCCATATGAACCCATACCGTCGGAAAGGGGGAGGACGGCAGACCCTCGGGAATGGGGGTCACTGGCGGATCGAGATGCCACAAGGCCGTTATTCCGCTGGCGGCGATTCGATTGCCTCCCGCCATTTCCACCTCCACGGAGCCCACCCGCTTTACCGGGGCCACATGCACTGTGGCCACCCGCGCAAGGGCCGAATGGAATCCCAGCCGCTCCCGAGTTAGTTCGTCCTCGCGACAATTGAATAGAATGAATGGTCGTTCTCGCAGCTCGCTTGCGGAATTGTCTGCGGCCATGTTTACCATGCTGATCAAGCTTCAATCGCGCGGCATGCTGCGGCGACCCGCCGCAACTCTCCATCGGTGATTTCAGGAAACATTGGCAGCGAAAGTATCCGGGCGGCGAGCGCTTCGGCCACAGGGAAATCACCCGGCTTGTAACCGAGATCGCGATACGCCTCCTGCAAGTGGACCGGGATCGGGTAATGGATGCCATGGGAAACGCCTGCGGCATCGAGCGCTTCCTGCAGCTTCGCGCGTTGCGCGGTTTGCACCACATAAAGATGCCAGACCGGATTGGCCCAAGGTGCCACCTTCGGCAAGGCCAGCGCGGACCCGGCGAGCAGTTCGCCATAGCGCGCCGCCGCCGATCGGCGCTGTTCGTTCCATCCTGCGAGGCGCTTGAGTTTCACCCGGAGAACAGCGGCCTGCACGGTATCGAGGCGAGAATTGAAGCCCTTTTCGGTATGCACATATTTCACTTTCTGTCCCCAGTTCCGGAGCACCGAAATTTTCTCAGCGAGCTTGGCGTTGTGGGTCACAATCGCGCCGCCATCGCCGTAGGCACCCAGGTTTTTCCCGGGGTAGAAGCTGAAGCAACCTGCGTCGCCGATGGCACCGCAAAACTTGCCTTTGTAAGTGGCACCGTGAGCCTGCGCCGCATCCTCGACGACAAACAGATTTCGATCCTTCGCAATTTCCAGGATCGGGTCCATGTCGGCGGGATGTCCGTAGAGATGCACCGGCATGATCGCCTTCGTCCTCGGTGTCAGGGCCTTCTCAATCCCATTGATGTCAATCGTGTAGTAATCCGGTTCGCAATCTACAAAGACCGGCGTCGCTCCCGCACAGGTGACCGCCAGCGCGCTGGCGATGTAAGTATGTGTCGGCACGATGACTTCATCCCCCGGCCCAATGCCCAGGCCGCGAAGCGCAAGGTGCAGGGCATCGGTTCCGTCGCCCACTCCGATGCAATGGTCGGCTTGATTAAAGGAGGCGAACTCCTTTTCAAATTCGCGGGTGTCCTCTCCGAGGATATAATCACCCCGCCCCACTGCTGCAAGGATCGCCGCGTCCATCTCGGGCTTGAGGGTTTGGTATTGACGCTGCAGGTCGACGAATTGGATTTTGTCTTTTTGCATAAGAGTCGAAAATGTGGGCTGTTGTCAGTTTCCTGCGATGTCACCGGGATTAATTTTTGCGGACGCCGCAAACTCCACGCCCGAAAGGTCCTGGTCGTTCCATCGAACAGAAATGATTTCAAGTCCGGCGCGTGACGTGCCGATGGTCAGGGGATTGGTGCTCAACACCACACCGGGCCTGCCTTTCAATCCGGAGGTCTGACAGCCGAGGATATGAAACCGTTTTCCCTTGATCGATGAGAAAGGCAGCTGGAATGGCGGGAAGATTCTCGACCGTAGTGCTGCGCTCAAAGTAACCGCGGGCAGATTCCAGTCGGCTCCCAGATCCTTGAAACGGAACTGACCCATCGGATGATAGCTGGCATACCGCTGATCTTGAGCCCGGGGAAGCGTCTGACCGGAAAGAATTCCCGAAAGCGTATCTCTCATGAGTTTTTCAGATTCGCGCAGCGAATCAAGATACAACTGCCATGCAGTCGTGGCGTGATTCATCTCCCAGAGCCTCTGCGAAAGAACGGGACCACTGTCGATTCCCTCGTCAATCACCTGGTGCAGCGTGACACCCATCCATTCCAAGCCGTCATGAATCGCCCATGAAAACGGATCGCATCCGCGCAGCAGTGGAAGCGGGGCGTTATGTAAATTAACGGTTCCATTCTTCGCCATTTGCAAAAGGGGCGGGCGCAAAATTCTCCGCCACTGCAAGCTGAGAATAATGTCTGCGCTTGCGGCCCGGATTTTTTCCAAAATTTCAGGGCGGTGGGGGTTATTGCAGACCAGCAGAGTCTGGTTGTCGCGATAACCTGCGTCACGTGCGGCTTTGGCGAGTGACAACCGCCAGTCATCGGCGCCAGGATCCTCATCTCCTGTGATGACGAGAGGCACCTTGATTCCAAGTTCCCGCAAAACACGAAATCCAATCACGGAAACCGTGGAACGGCTTCCGATCACGATGGCTGATCCCGTCGGGCTCACTTGATGCTGCTTGGCGAAGCAAGATTCTTTTGCACGGCGTCCAAGACCCGCACCACGCCGTTGGCGAATGTGCCGTCCGACTTCACAGCTTTGCCGCTTCGCACGTAGTCTAGGAAAGCAGAATCTTGGGCCTTGAGGGGTTCCATCGTCTGCACTTTCGGCAGGCGCACATCGCCGTCGAGCATGGAGAGGCGAAGAAACTCGCCGTAGTCGGTGACCTCCTTGTTCGTTTCCACGGCCTTCTCGTAGATCGCGACGGGATTCGAGAGCGCGAGATCGTCCCAGGTGATCATCTTCTTGCTGCCGACGAGCGTGAGCTGGCGGACTTTTTTCGGGTCGAGCCACGAGCACTGGATCGAAGCGAGCACGTTGCCGGGGTATCGGAGCGTGATGTTCACCACATCCTCAATGCCGGGCTGGAGAAAGGCCGCGCCCATGGCCTGCACCTCGACCGGTTCGGAGCCGAGCAGCCAGTTGAAGATGGCGATGTCGTGCGAGGCGAGATCCCATGCGGCGTTCACATCACTGCGCACGGGGCCGAGATTTGTCCGCACGGCGGAGAGAGAGCGCACGTCGCCGACTTCGCCGGAATCAATCAGCTCCTTTACCTTCAGGATGCCGGCATTGAACAAGAAGATGTGGCCAACCATGAGGACGAGACCCTTGCTTTTCGCGAGTGCGACGAGCTGCTCGCCCTCGATCGGGTCCGTGCAGAGTGGTTTCTCGCATAATACGTGTTTACCGGCGTTGAGCGCGTCAGTGACAATCGTAAAGTGCGTTTTCGTCGGTGTAACAACCACAACAGCATCCACGCCCCCGTCGCGCAGGAGCTCACGATGATTGCTGAATTTTCGAACGTGCGGAAACATTTCGCCGACGGTTGCGAGCCGCTGCTCACTGGCGTCAGCGATGGCGTTCACGGTGCAATCCTTCATCGCCGAGAATGTGCGGATGTGGTTCGGGCCCCAGTGGCCGCAGCCGATCACACCGATGTTAAGCGGGCTATTAGTCATTTGCATTGGGTTCACTGCACATGATTGCTCTGTGAACATTAATCTTTAAACAGAGACATTTCCTTTGATGCGGCTATGCCTGCTTTGGCTTCGCAAGCAGGAAGATTTGGGCAGGCCTTGGCGGTGAGGCGGCGCGTTCGAGCATCGCCGATTCCGAAGGGAGAATCTCACCCTCGCGGCGGTAGCGGCTGGCTATTCGCGACAGCCCGCTTAAGGGCCCGCCACGGCTTCGATCGGCCTTATTGAAGTCCCAGAATTTCAAGTCGTAATCGGGGCGGAGAAGGTCGCAAACATCTTCCAGTTTACGTCCATAGTTTCCAATCCACAGCGGGTGAAGCTCAACGAAAACGATGGGTTTGTGTCGTCTCAGCAATTCACGGGCACCGTCGAGAATGTCATATTCCATCCCTTCGCAATCCAGTTTTAGAAAACTGACTGGCTCCGAATCGTTCAGATCATCATCAAGTCTCACCAATTTGGCGGATACGGCGTGCTTCTCGTCGGTTTTGTATTCCTCCAAGATGTCGGACCACTCGTTGGCGTCTGAAGAACTGGCCGATGCCTGGTCACCGGCGGGTGAAACAAAACTGTTGATGCCTGCATTGACCACGACCTCTCCCGGGACGTTTCCACACGCCAGGTTTCTAAGCTCTACTCCCTTCATGTGGTTCTCGCCCACATTTCTGCTTAACAAGGCGAAACCTACAGGGGTCGGTTCGTAGGCGATAATTGGGGCATCGCAGCAGGCACGAAAACACAGCACGTAAACTCCAAAATTGGCGCCCACATCCACAATGCGACCGCGCTTTAAATGTTTCAGCTCGGGAGCGATGATTTGGTAGAATTCCGGGTGATTGGCTTCCGGGCCCTTGTAAATAAGCTCACTCGCGGTTGCAAGCCAGGCCGCAGGAAAATGCAGGTGCCAGGGTCCCCACGGGACATTCAAAAGACCGCGTGACCGAACCCAACCCTTGATGAGGGGGTAAAACTTCCTCTCCAATGGCAAGATGCGATGCATCAGCCGGAGCAAGTTGGTAAACGGAAACGGGGCGGACGAAAGTTGGATCATGTTCATGAGATTGACTTTTTAAGCTCCACGCGTTTCAGGCGATCTTACTGTCATCAACCGAGGAAGAGATGGATAAGTTCAAGCCCCTGCAGTTTTTCCGGAGAATGTTCCTCGGCGCTCATTTCGATGATCGGACCATCCGCAGTCAGCTGGATTTCAGCATGCATCGCCGCCAAAGGCAGCAATGCGAAGATCTCACTTAATTCACGGACCTTGTCCTTGTAAGCAAAAACATGGAGCTCCAGTGCGATTCGAGGCCGCTGCGAAAGTATCCGTGACGCTCCGCGCAGGACCTGGAGTTCCAAGCCCTCGACATCGATCTTGAGAAAGTTCACCGGCCCTTCGGGAACTTCGTCATCCAGGCGGCGCAGGGGAACCTCGCACA
>JANNQW010000344.1:0-2180 GCA_031400955.1 Verrucomicrobiota bacterium | reverse complement strand
TGGTGGAAAGCCCGCTGGTGAACTGGTTCATGCTCGACTCGCTGGACAAGACCAACAAGACACCCGGCTTGCTCGGCCCGGAGCAGCGCGCCTGGCTGGAAAAATCACTCGACACCCATGCGGACAAGCCTGCCATCATCGTCGTGCATCACAATGTCATCCCCTTCGCTCCGGGTGGCGAGATGGATAAAGTGTTCGCGAAGTCGCTGGTGGATTCGTCAGATCTGCTGGCTATCCTGACACCACGCAAGCAGGTAAAGGCGTGCTTCTATGGTCACACGCACAACTGGTCTATCCAGCGAGAGTCAAACGGCATCCATCTGATCAATCTGCCGCCCACCGCTTATGTCTTCAAAGCCGGCATGCCCAACGGCTGGGTGCACGCATCAGTGTGGAAAGATGGCATGAAGCTTAAGCTGAATTGCATTGATCAGACGCACACACAGAATGGAGCGGTGGCGGAGCTGGCGTGGCGAGACTGATTTTTTGCCCGCTAAACACGCAAAAATTCGACAGAATAAATGATTTGATTTACCGCGTCGAATGTTACGCGATCATCGGCGCGTGTTTCGATGTTTACACAGACAAGGCTGCGGATTCTTGGAACCGGTGTATCACGAATGCTTGCTCATCGAATTGCAACTCCGCGGCATATCCGTCATTTCAAAACCGAAACTCACCCTCGAATATAAAGGGCGTCCGCTCAAACAGGTGTATGAGCCCGACTTCGTTTGCCACGAAAAAATCATTGTGGAAATCAAGGCAGTAGACACTCTCGCCAAAGAACATCGCGCACAGATCATCAATTACCTCAGTGCTTCACATTTCAAACTGGGCATTCTCGTGAACTTTGGCCGCTATCCGCGTCTGGAATGGGAACGGTTCGCCAACACAGCAAAAGAGCCCAACGCACCACCAAGACTCCTAGACGATTGAATCAATAATTTTTGCGTTATTTCGCGTGTTTAGCGGGCAAAAAAATCACGGATGAATGAACGCATCTATCGTCGCTCATCCCTGCTCAAGACTTCTTCGGCGCGATTTGGAGGAATTTGCGCACCTCGTTGTAAAGGGTGTCGTGCTTGGCTGCGGGGGCGTTTTGCTGGAGGCCTTCGATCCAATCCTGCGTGCCGGGCGCATGGGCGCGGGCTACTTCCAGCAAGGACTCCATGCTGATGGGAACAATGCTGCCAGCGTGAATCGCTCCCGCTAACGCCATCTCGGTCGCACGCTCAAAGACCCATTTCATGTCGGCACCGCTGAAAGCTTCGGTCGCAGTGGCAAGCGATTGCTCGTTGAGATCAGCGATGGGTTTATCCTTCGCCAGCAGACGGATGATCTGGATGCGCGCGGCGAGATCAGGCGGCGGCACGAAGATGGCCTGATCAAAACGGCCCGGGCGACGGAGCGCGGGATCGAGCTGCCACGGGGCATTCGTGGCGCCGATCACTAGGATGCGCTGATTCTCGGAGCGGATGCCATCGAGCTCGCTGAGGAACTGATTGACCACATTGCGCACTTGAGTATCACGCAGGGTGCGGCGATCCGGAGCCAAGCTGTCGAGTTCGTCGAAGACAAGGACGCAGGGTGTGTTGGCGCGCGCGGTTTCGAAGATCTGATGGAGGTTGCGCTCAATGCTGCCGTAGTAGGGATCGAAGATTTCGTGGAGACCGACGGCGAGGTAATTGCAGGAGACCTCGCCAGCGGTAGCGCGAAGCATGAGGGTCTTCCCACAGCCGGGCGGTCCGTAGAGGAGGATGCCGCCACCGGTCTTGCGACCATAGGCTTTGTAAAGCTCGGGATGCTGGAGCGGGTAGATGATCTTGAGACGGATCTCTTCTTTCACCGCATCCATGCCACCGACATCGCTGAAGGAAACGCGAAGACGTTCGGTGTCGCCCGGTGCAAAAAAGGTTTCCGGACGCCAGTCGAATGGCGGCGGATCATCGTAGGATTCCTCGGGAAATTCCTGCTGGATTTCGGCATAGGCATCGGGGTCGTCCAGCAGATCCAGCGGACTGGTGATGCGATCCTTGATAGGTGGCCTGATATTTTTTCCGAGATCAGCTTCCAAGGCCGGGTCACTGGCGGAGGAGTCGATCTCAATCGCGCGATGAAAATGTTCGACGGCCCGCGCGCGATGATTTTCCGTGAGATGGATGCGACTTAGAAGAAGATGA
>JANNQW010000343.1:0-2085 GCA_031400955.1 Verrucomicrobiota bacterium | reverse complement strand
GCGGGGTGGCGACTGGCAGCGGATTGATTTGGACAAAGTCGAAGTCGCTGCCGATGCCGATGATGACACCCTCCTGCTCGTCAACGAGGCGCTCGCAAAACTGGCCCTGGAAGACGCCAACGCCGCCGAGATCGCCAAGCTGCGCTTTTTTGGCGGATTGACGCTGGAAGAGGCGGCGCAGGTTTTGGGCGTCACCAAACGGACGGCCGACCGCTATTGGGCCTTTGCCCGCGTGTGGCTTTTTGACGAAATGCGACGAACGCTCGGGCGCTAAGCCGAAACCATGCAAAAATCCACAGGAGCAAACAGGGCAAACAGCGGCAGGCAAACGCAGACCGTGCCCTCTGGCGCCGGGCGTGGAGTCTCTAAATAGTGAGCGGACCGCCTGCCGAATGCTTCGCTTATGCTCGCCTCGCCCTCTGTTCTCTCCGTTTGCTCCTGTTCCACCTGCGTGGTTCGGCTGGGGACCATCCGGCTGTCGTCTTTTGCCGGGATTTTTCGCATTGGAAAGCAAAGGCCTATGAAAACAGCCTGAATCGAGGCGATTGATGAGTCCGGACAAATCACTGCAAAACCTGTTCAATGCGGCGATCGAGCGGTCGGATGCCGCCGAACGCACCCGCTTCCTCGACGAAGCTTGCGGCGCGGACACGGCGCTGCGCGAACGCGTGGAAAGATTGCTTCGCGCTCAGGAGGAGGTGGGAGCTTTCATGGCGCAGCCTTCCCGGCGGCCCGCGGGTCTCGACCCCAATCAGACCGTCCGGGTGGAGATTCCGCTCACCGAAAAGCCCGGCGACCGGATTGGCCGCTACAAGCTGCTCCAGCAAATCGGTGAGGGCGGCTGCGGTGTCGTTTACATGGCCGAGCAGGAAGAGCCGGTGCGCCGACGTGTGGCGCTCAAGGTCATCAAGCTCGGCATGGACACCAAGTCGGTGATTGCACGCTTCGAGGCCGAGCGGCAGGCGCTCGCGCTGATGGATCATCCGAACATCGCCAAGGTGTTCGACGCGGGTGCGACGGACACGGGCCGGCCTTACTTCGTGATGGAACTGGTGCGCGGCGTGAAGATCACCGACTACTGCGACCAGAACAATCTTTCCACGGAGGACCGGCTCAAACTGTTCACGCAAGTCTGTCACGCCATCCAGCACGCGCATCAGAAGGGCATCATTCACCGCGACATCAAGCCGTCGAACATTCTGGTCACCATCAGCGAGCCGGGTGCGACCGGCTGCCCGAAAGTGATCGATTTCGGCATTGCCAAGGCCACCAACGACCAGCGGCTCACGGACAAGACCATCTTCACCGCCTTCGAGCAGTTCATCGGCACGCCCGCCTACATGAGTCCCGAGCAGGCGGAGATGAGCGGCGTGGACATCGATACGCGCAGCGATATCTACAGCCTCGGCGTGGTGCTCTATGAATTGCTCACGGGCCGGACGCCGTTTGATGCCGAGCAACTCTTTCGCTCGGGGCTGGAGGGCATTCGCAAAACCTTGCGTGAGCGGGAGCCGTCCAAACCCTCAACCGCTCTGGGCACTCTCGCGCAAGCTGATCTCACGACCGTGGCGCATGCGCGTCACACGGAGGCGCCGCGCCTGCTGCATCAAGTAAGCGGCGATCTGGATTGGGTGGTGATGAAGTGTCTGGAGAAGGACCGCGCGCGCCGCTACGAGACCGCCAACGGTCTCGCGCAGGACGTTCGGCGTCATCTGCAAAATGAGCCCGTGGCCGCGCGACCACCGAGCGTTGCTTACAAGTTTCAGAAGGCGTGGCAGCGGAACAAAATGGTCTTCGCCGCGGGAACGGTCGTGACGGCCGCGCTCGTGATCGGCTTGGCGGTTTCGATCCTGGCCCTTCGCAAGGCGCAGGCGGATCGTGAGCGAACCGTGGCCGCTGAGCGGGACCAGTCCCGCGCCCGAGCCAAGGCGGAAGAAGCCGGCCGCGCGGCGACCCGGGAGCGGGAGCGGGCCGAAGCCGAACTCTGGAACTCCCGGCTGAACGAAGCCAGAGCGCTGCGCCTGGCCGGAGGACCTGGGGCTCGGGTGGACAGCGCTGCGCTCCTGGGCGGATTGAGCCAGCGAC
>JANNQW010000342.1:0-23661 GCA_031400955.1 Verrucomicrobiota bacterium | reverse complement strand
CCGCATGAAAATATCCCGCAAAATAAATACGAATAAATTGGCGGCCATTACCTGTCTGCTGGCAGTAACATTTTTGAGCGTCTCCATCGTCTCAGCAGCAGCGAAGAAAGGGGAACAGACGGCTCCGCTCACGGCTGCTGGCAACGCGCTGGAGAAAAAATACGCCGACATGCTCAAGGCTTCGCAGGCGGAGGTTGACAAAGCCCTGCCAAAAATCGATGCCGCCAAGCAAACCGCTTTTATGAAGGCTCGTGAAACGGCCAAGGCGGCGGAAGCGGGAGCGGAGTCGGCGCAGAAATCCATGGGCAAGATTCAAGCGGCGCAAGCTTTGGTGGAACACGCGAAAGGCAAGTGGATCGGCGGTGCCGAGAAGGGCATTAAACAGGCGGAGGCGGCGTTGAAGAAGGCGACCACGGATGCTGATCGCGATGCGGCGAAGAAAGAACTGGCCAATTGGCAGAAGAACAAGGAGGACGGGGTCAAGGCGCTTAAGGAGCGTCAGGCAGCGTTGGATGCTGCAAAAGTCGACGAATCAAAGCTGGCCAAGGCAAAGGATTCCACGCAGGCGGCACAGGCTCAGGCGCAAGCCAACGAGCTTGCAACAGCGAAGGGTCTGCTGGCTGCAATGGGAGGCATTCTGTCGAGCGATAAACTGGATGCGATGCTGGTCAAAGGCACCGTGCTGGCCGAGGCGACGCCGCGCGGGCTGGCCGAATTCGCCCAGCAGGGCAAGGAGCAGGAAGCTATGGTGGGCAAGCTTCTGGCTGACAACCTGCTGATGAAGCAGATGCTCGAAGCTGGTGGCGCCAAGTTCGGCAAATACGGACCTGCGATGGAGATTTACACGGTGATTCAGAAGACCAGTCCGAAAGCTCGCGACGGCGTATTGCAGCGCCTGGCGCTGGCCACCAGTCTGGAGCATGCGAAGCCGATTGGGCAGTCGAACGCCGCAGACCAGACCAGTGCGCCGGCCACGGTAAATCCGGTGAAACGCTACATGCATTACGAGAAGGCCTACCTCGATGGCGAGCTGGACCCTGCATTTAAAGACTTGAACGTCTGGGAAATTCGGATGGTCGTTGATTGCGATGCGCCGGATGAGATTTTAGCGTGGGGAAGGGAGATGCTCCGGAATTACCGCCCCGACCATATCTACAATCCGAACTATGGCTGGCGCTATTCAGCAGCTGTCAAGACAGAGGTCCCGTATGGGTCACAGAACGTGAAGAATGATCTCCCTTCGCTGCAGCAACATCAGAACATCATCAAGAATGGTGGTGTTTGTGGCCGCCGTGCGTTCTTTGGACGTTTTATCCTGCAAAGTTTTGGCATCCCGGTCTGGGGCGTGACCCAAAAGGCCCATGCTGCATTGAGCCATTGGACGCCGAAAGGCTGGGTGGTGAATCTCGGCGCGGGCTTCAATCATAGCTGGTGGGACAAGGATGAGGCGCCGCGCAGCGGGACGGACTTTTTGCTGGAGTCACAGGCCAGGGAGCACGGACAGGAATACTTGGCGGTGCTGCGGGCGCAGTGGATCAGTCGCATCCTTGGCGAGCAGGCTTATAACGAGCGCAAAGACATTGTCGGCGGATTCTGGAGCGGGGTGGCACATAACCAAACGGCTGTGCTCGCGTCCACGGCAGTCGGGTTGGGCCCGCTCGGCCAGGAGCTTGGCGAAGCGAATGAATCGAAGGAAGATCAGAGGGTCGAGCAGGCGAAACTGGCGGACACAGACAAGAAGATCGTCATCGGCCAGGACGGGGTGATCACGATACCAGCAGTGGCCCACAGCAAGCCCTCGGGACATTTTGCGGCCATGAAGAGCTTTTCGGATGGCTTCCAAGTGCACGCCACCGGTGGTTATAAGGCCGAGTATGAAGTGGTGGCGCCGCGTGCCGGCAAGTATGCGCTGACCACGCGAGTGGTGACGGCGCAAGAGGGTCAGAAGTTCCTGGTCGCGGCGAACGATGCCAAAGCGCCGGTAGAAATCGCGGTGCCCTACACAATCGGCAAGTGGCAGCAGACTCCGCCGGTCGAGGTCTCGTTGGTCAACGGGAAGAATGATATTCGCTTCGCGCTTCAAGATGGGAGCCGTGGGGTGAGCATCAAGGAAATCACACTCACACCGGTAAAGTAAAAGAACGAACCCATCAATCACCCTGCAAAACGAACAACCTAATATGAAACAGAACCGCATAACACGCAGAGCATTTGCTCTTTTCTCAACCGCACTCACGGCGTTCGCGCTGTCGTCCTTTGTCACCGTCTCGGCGGCGGATCAGCCAATCCCGAAGCCGGACGGCAAGCCGGCGGACATGAGCAAGCCGGTTCAGGTCTTCATCCTGCTGGGCCAGTCCAACATGGTGGGCATGGGCAAAATCCCCATTCTGGATGCGGCGGTTAAGGAGAAGAAGAAATATTCCTATCTGGTGGACGACGCGGGTGCATGGACGGAGAGGAAGGATGTCCGTTTTGTGCGGTATATGTCTGGCAAGGGTCCGCTCAACAACGAATGGTTGGGCATCACCAAGGGCACCATCGGGCCGGAGTATGGCATCGGCCATTTGGTAGGGAATGCTGTCGACGCGCCGGTCATGCTTCTCAAGGTTTGCATCGGCAACCGCGGCCTGGCTTGGGATTTGCTACCCCCGGGCAGTGAACGATTTGTCGAAGATGGCAAAGTGTATGCTGGCTACAAGGATAAGCCGGATATGTGGCCAGCGGACCCGGCTAAAGGCACGGCGACGGAGCCTCCACCGTTTCTGGATAAAAAAGGCAATCCCATTAACTGGTGGGCCGGCCTGCAATATGACAGTGACACAGCGGATGCGAAGAAGGCGCTGGCGGATCTCGGCACCCACTACCCCGGAGCGACGAAGTATGAGGTCGCAGGTTTCTTCTTCTGGCAGGGCGAGAAAGACGGCGGGAACCCAGTGCATTCGGCTCACTACGAGAAGAATCTCGTCGCGTTCATCAAGGCCTTGCGCAAGGATTTCAATGCGCCGATCGCGAAGTTCGTCCTCGCCACCATGGGCGAAGCCGCAAAGGGCAGCGGCAACAAGGTGATGGAAGGACAGCTCGCGGTGGACGGCACTAGCGGCAAGCACCCGGAGTTCAAGGGCAATGTGGCCACGGTCTATTCCAACCCCATGGCACAAGGCGGCGGCGGCAACGGCCACTACGGCGGTAACGCTGAAGTCTACATGGACGTCGGTGAAGCCATGGGCCAGGCCATGGTGGATCTGTTGAAAGCAAGCAAATGATGAAATAGGCGTCCCTTCACAACTCCGCCGTCACCATGCCAGCCATGCCGGTCAGTGACTGCGGAGGATCAAGTGATTTACGACAGTGACAGTCCCCCATATGAATCGCAGCCATCGTGGCATGATCTTGCCAGCTCACGTCTTTTGGATGACTCGGCTCTTTGGAGTCGCCGCGCTGGTGATGCTGATGGTCACCGGCGTGCAGGCTCGCACCTGGACCAACGCAGACGGAACAAAGACCTTTGAAGCGGAACTGAAATCCTACGATCCGGCCACTGGCGCGGTCGAAGTGACCTGGCCCAATGGCTCCGCGATGAAGTTCAATCAAGAGAAGCTTTCCGCAACGGATATCGGCTTTCTCAAGGAGCAAACCAAGACGCCCGCATTCGCCACTCACAAGGCCACGCAGGGAATCATGCGGACTTATTGCTACGATTGCCACGGTGAAAAGAAAAAAAAGGGGGATGTGCGGCTGGACACTCTCGAGGCACTGGACTCGAAGGTGCGACTGGACCTGTTGAACAAGCTCCAGGAGCAGATCTATTTTCAAGAGATGCCGCCCGAGGACGAGAAGCAGCCGAATCCCGCGGAGCGCAAACAACTCGCCGAATGGGTGCGGGGCGAACTGCTCAAATCGAACGCACCGTTGATCGAGGACAAGGTGCGCTACCCCGACTACGGCAACAATGTTGATCACGACAAGCTCTTCAGCGGCACGATCAAAGACAAACCTTACACTCCCGCCCGGCGCTGGCTGGTGAGTCCATTAATTTTCACTGAGCGGGTCGTTGATGTCTTCAAACCGCAGGGCAAGGCGCGGGAAAGCGTGAAGAACGGCCTATACGGAATCACCAATCCTTTTATTTTGCCGGATCGCGCGGGCATTCGCGACTACGCCATCTCTCTGCTCGACGGTGGGCATCTGCTGGTGATGCTCACCAACGTGGATTGGATTTCCCAGAAACAGATCAGGGGTGCCCGCGTCAAGAATGGGGAAATCAAGTCCGACCAATTTGAAAACCCGAAGGATAAATTCTCTCCGGCAACACCGTTGGCCTTTGAGACGATCATCCTGAATAAATCAAAACCGGCGGACGATGTGATCAAGGCCGCCATTCAGGCCCAGTTTGACTGTGTGCTTCAGCGTCCGGCCAGCTCCAAGGAATTGGACAAGTATCTGGCACTGACCCGCGCAGCCATTGACCTGGCCGGCAACACCGAGGGACTGCGTCAGATGCTGGTGGCCGTCCTGCTGGAGTCGGAGTTTCTTTATCGACTCGAGTTTGGCGAGGGTGCAGCGGATGTCTCCGGCAGGAAGATGCTCTCGCCCCGCGAGGCCAGTTACGCCATATCTTATGCCTTGGGTGATCGCAATCCGGATCCCGAACTCGTGAAGACTGCCGCGGAAGGGCGGCTGAACAGCAAAGAAGATTACAAACGAGAAGTGCAGCGGCTGCTGGCGGATCAGAACTACTACAAGGGCCAGATCGACAAGACGGTGAATGATTCCGGTGTCACAACTCATCCAAAGGTTATCCGCTTCTTTCGCGAGTTCTTCGGCTATCCCAATGCCGTCAAGGTCTTTAAAGACAATAACCGTAGCGGCGGCTATTACCAAAATCCTGGGCGCGGCAGCAGCGCAACACCCGGACGCCTGATTGTAGAAGCCGACAGGATTGTCGATATGTATGTCAATCAGGATAAGAAGGTGTTTGAGAGCCTGCTGACAACGGACCAATTTTTCCTCTACCACAATGTCGATAATGAGAAGGGCATTAAAATTATCGCCGACTGGAGGGAACTTTATGAAGCACTGAAGAACACGGACTGGCGGAAGAACCCTGAGAAAGTCGTTGCGGAGCATCAGGAACTATTGAAGAAACATCATGTTGATCTCGCGCCCAAAGGCCGGGGCGCTCACTCCAACACTTTGCCTAGAGTCATGGAGTATTTATCCCACTCCTTTGACAAAGGTAAAACTCCCTTCACCACGTATCCTTGGGCGCATGGAAATCCATACAAGTATTCCCAATCCTATGGTCTTCCAGCAACACCGAGTGGTGATGGCAAACATAATGGGGACGACAACTTGGATTATCCGGTGGTTCAGCCGTTCAAGCTGGCAAATCACATGGGCATCCTCACTCATCCCGCGTGGTTGATCGCGCATTCATCAAACTTCCACACCGACCCCATCCGGCGCGGTCGCTGGATTCAGGAAAAGCTTCTGGCAGGCCGCGTGCCCGATGTGCCGATCACGGTGGATGCCAAGGTCCCGGAATTTCCGCACATGTCCTTCAGAGAGCGCGTCGAGTCCGTGACCGGTCCCGCTCAGGAGGCGTGCTGGAAATGCCACCAGCACATGAACCCGCTCGGCTATCCCTTTGAGAAGTTCGATGACTTCGGACGTTATCGCGCCGATGAACCCCTGGAGAACCCGGAAAACTTGGTCGCAAAAGCCAAGGGTAAATACGACGCTGATACTTACAAAACAAAGCCGGTGAACACTGTTGGCAACCTTCGTGGATCAGGCGATCCCAAACTGGATGGCCCTGTCAAGGATTCCTTCGACCTGATCGACCGGCTCGGCAAATCCAACAAGGTCCGCCAGTCCATCATCCGTCACGCGTTCCGCTTTTACATGGGACGGAATGAAATGCTGTCCGATTCCCAGACGCTCATCGCTGCCGACAAAGCCTATCTTGAAAGCGGAGGCAGTTTCAAAGCCGTGATCGTTTCCCTCTTAACGTCCGACTCATTCATGTATCGGAAATAATCTTATTGCGATAAATCGGCGTTTCCTTAGTCTCCGAGTAATTTACCCGGAGCCAGATGGTTCTTCACGTAATCCGCAATCGCGGTGTCAAGCGGGGTCAGGGTCTGCTGGTAGCCAAGTGCGCGCAGTTTGGAGATGTCTGCGCAAGTGTGATACTGATACTTCTCGCGCAGGGTTTCCGGCATTTCGATAAAATCAATCTGCGGCGGCAAACCGAGCGCACTGAAAATGGCATGCACCAGTTGGAGCCAGGTGTGGGCCTCGCCCGAGCCGAGATTGTAGAGGCCGCCTGCGAGCGGTTGATCAGCTAGGAATAGGGTCATGTTCACAGCGTCTTTTACGTAGAGAAAATCGCGCTGTTGCACGCCGTCGCGATAGTCAGGTCGGTAGCTTTTGAAGAGCTGGACTTTGCCGGTCGCGCGAATTTGGTCGAACGCTTTGTTCACCACCGAGCGCATGTCGCCCTTGTGATTTTCGTTCGGACCATAGACGTTGAAATATTTCAGGCCGATGATGCCCTTGGCGATGCCAGCGCGCTGCGCATAGAGATCGAAGAGATGCTTCGAGTAGCCATACATGTTCAGCGGGCGCAGCACAGTCAGATCGCTCATTTTGTCATCCATGCCCTGGGTGCCGTCGCCGTAGGTCGCCGCAGATGATGCATAAATAAAACGTGCGCCCATCGCGATGGCCCAATGTGCGAGAACCTTGGTGTATTCAAAGTTGTTGCTCATCAAGTGGCCTGCGTCGCGCTCGGTCGTTGCGGAATTGGCGCCAAGATGAAACACCACGTCAAACTTCCCGATCGAGTCCGGTTTATTTTCGATGCGTGACAGCAGATCATTGGCATCGAGGTAGTCCGCATATTTCAGCGCGACGAGGTTCTTCCATTTTTCATCGGTGGTCAGCCGGTCGGTGACGACAATGTTCTCCTGTCCGCGCTGGTTAAGAGCCCACACGAGCGCGGAACCGATGAAGCCGGCGCCGCCGGTGATGAGGATGCGTTGCGGTTTTGACATGGGATCATGCAGTAACCCGCCGGGGACGGTTTCACAAGTTTTCCCTTATGCGTCTGCCTGCATCCCTTGTGCGCTGAGCTGGCGGAATATCTTTGTGCCGTGCATTGAGTGACTTCTCGAGATGCGGTGACGAATAGCCTGATTTGCTCGCGCATCTCGATTCACGGATGCCTGCCAGATCGCTTGACGGCTTTGGGTGCCTGAGTTAAGAAGCACACCCCCATGTCCGAGCAAACTACCCTTATCCTCCTCAAGCCCGATTGCGTTTCCAAGCATCTCTGTGGTGAAGTTCTGAAGCGTTTTGAAGGTGAGGGCTTCCTTCTTCGCGGGATGAAGATGATTCAGCTCGATGACGCAGTTCTAAAGGATCACTACTCGCACATTGCGGACAAGCCTTTCTTTCCTGATGTGGCGAAGTTCATGAAAAGCGAACCGGTGATCGCGCTGGCTTTGGCGGGCAAGAATGTCATTCAGAAGGTCAGGGATTTGCTCGGCCCCACTGATTCAACCAAGGCTGAAAAAGGAACCATCCGTGGCGACTACGGCGTGGACATGATGATCAATGTGGCTCACGCCAGTGATTCAACCGCTGCGGCTGAAGCCGAGATCAAACGCTTCTTTAAGCCGGGCGAAGTTTTGCGCTAATTGGTGGACTTCAAGGTCCGACTCGGACGGTGGTCGTGCTGGAACTCCTGATGAAAGGCGTGGGTGAGATCGGGTAGTTCGGTCTCACGTGCTGGGGCGGGCAAATAATAATCGGTGGATTGGTATAAACAGGCGTGAAATAGCCGGAGTTCGTGTAGCCGGGATTGATGTAGTAGAGGGTGCCGTCGCCAGGCGTGAAAACTGTGCCCTGATTGATGATGTAACGCTGGCCACCCGTGATGCCGGGTGTGTAAATTTGAGTGATAGGTGTAGTGGCCGGAACTAAAACCTCAGTCGTTGACTGGACGTTTGCGACTGCGTTTCTGACCTTTGATGCTCTCGGTGTCATGAAGCCAGCATCGAAATACGGCGTGGGATCGACGGGCAAAGGGATCATCAGTCCGGGCAGGCTGACCGTCGCTATCGCCGTGGCTGCTGCGGCCTCCACCTGTTGGTGCGCGATGGCTTCCTCCAGTTTCATCAAGCGCTGGCTTTCTGCGGTTGCCGGCGCGACGGGTTGATTCGACTGACGCCGCTTCTCTTCTGCCAGAGCGAGACGTGCAGCCTCAACTTTCTGGAATGCCTTCGACTTTTCCGGGCTGTAGTCGAACAGCTTTTTCCAATGGTCGTTTAAGTTTTCAAAGGAGATCCTGGTTACGCCGCGATCATGCAAAACGGTGATGCCCTCCGGCGTGGTTTTGATAATGCGGCAGTTCTGGAAGGTCTCGCCAACCAGTGTCGTCAGGTCGAACGGTTTCTGATTGTCGCCCTCCGCAGCGCGCAAATCAGTTGAGCATAAAAGGATGAACACCAACAATACACTGGTTTTCATGAGATCATTGAACCATGACGCAAGCCTCAGGTCAAGCTCGCGCATGGGAAAGGGCAATGAGGGAATTTACTCAGGGCGCTGCTGGTCGTATGTCTCGCAAAGGTTTGTGCGCCTGATAGAGGCTGCGCGCATTTCGGATAGCGTCGGCCAGTCCGCTGTTGCCTTGGGAGGTGGCCATTGACAAGGCTCGCCCGTCGATCTCCTCCGCTTCGGCAAAACGGCCGCACTCGGCATAGGCGGCGGCCAGGGTGTGGAGAATAATCGGATGGTTGTCGCCGGAAAGCTGACTGGCCTGCTTCGCCAGTTCGAGCGCTCGCGCACCATTGCGCAGCGATGGTTCAGGATTGGTGGCCATGATCCAGGCCAGATTATTGAGTGCGCCAATTTCCATGGGGTTTGATTTGATGGCGAGCTCGTAGTGGGTCATGGCCTCATCCGTGCGTCCTGATTGAAGGAAGATGATGCCGAGATTTAGATGGGCCAATGCGATATTTGGTTTGTGTTCCAGTGCTTTCTGGAAATGGATGATCGCCTCGTCCACCCGTCCCAGTTGAAGCAAGGCACTGCCAAGGTTGCAGTGCGCATCCGCGTAATCCGGCTTGAGTTTGAGAGCTTTCAAATAATGGGCGAGTGCGTCATCCATCTGTCCTGTTTGCAGACAGGCATTTGCCAGATTGTTATGAGCCTCCGCGTAGTTCGGTTTGTATTCCAAAGCTTTCAGATGACAGGCGATGGCCTTGTCCGCTTGATTATTTTTACGGAAGGCATTGCCGAGATTGGTGTGAGCCTCGGCATGATCTGGTTTGAGTTCCAAGGCTTTCTGGTAATGGGTGATGGCTTCATCTACCTGACCCTTTTGAAGCATGGCATTGCCGAGATTGGTGTGAGCCTCGGCGTAATCTGACTTTAGATCCAGTGCTCTCTGGCAATGGATTATCGCCTCATCCACCTGGCCCATTTGCAACAAGCAATTGCCAAGGTTGTTGTGAGCGTCGGCAAAATTCGGTTTAAGTTCCAAGGCCTTCTGGCTATGAATCAATGCCTCGTCCACCTGCCCCTTTTGTAGAAAAGCCACACTAAGATTGTTATGGGCTTCGGCCGAATCGGGCCTGATTCCCAGGGCTGTTTGGAAGTGGGCGAGTGCTTCATCTGATTGCTCAATTTTTAGCAGGGCACCACCCAGGTTATTTTGGGCTCTGGCATTAGTGGGTCGTTTCAGCACCGTGTCCTGCCAGATGGAAAGTTCCGACTGGTAATCCCGATTGCGCCGCAGCGTCAGTCCGCCTAGTCCCAGCAAGATGAGCGCCACAATCAGCGCTGGTAGCGCCGATCCTGTCAGCGCAGAACGCCTTCCGTCCCGCACTATTCTCGCCTGCGCACAGCGCCATCCGGCATAGCCTCCCGCCACCAGCAACACCAGCACTGCGGCCAGCGGCAGATACATCCGATGCTCCGCCGCTGTCTGGTTTGTCGGCACCACGCTTGTTGTTGGTGCCAAAATTAAAAAGAACCACATCCCGACAAATCCCGCCCAGTGCCTGCGCCACACGCCAAACACCGTGGCGGCGAGTAACAGCAGCACCACCAGCGCCGCCGGCGCAATCTTCCAGAATCCACGCGTCGCTTCCGCACCGTAATCAAAAATCAGCGGACTCGGCCAGACACACAATCGCAAGTAGTGCACCACCGTTCCAAACTGCGTCAGTGCGTAGTCCCACCAGCTTATCCCACCAACGATCTCCTTCAAAGGCTCTCGCTCGTTGGCCGACGAAACCATCATCTGCAAGATATCCCGGTTCGAACCGCCCGTTCCCAGCAGCAATGCCGCCAGCACTAGCCAAGTGGAGAACAGCGCCAAATAAAATCCCCGCCGCTCCCGCCAGATCTGCCGGATGGAACCAGCCGCGAACACCCAATCGTAAAGCAAGACCATGAGCGGAGCGCTCACCATGACTTCCTTGGCCGTCATCCCCAGTGCGCACAGCGCCACCGCCACTGCCCGCCACCATCGCGCGCCGTCCACTCCCCGAATGAAACAATACAGCGTGAGCAGATAGAGCAAGCCCACCAGCGATTCCGCGCGCTGCACGATGTAGGTCACCGATTCCGTTTGCAACGGATGCACCACCCAGAGCAAGGCCACCACCAGCGCCACACATGGTGCGGACCCGGAACCCAAACGCAACGATGGCTCGACCCGCAAAATCGTCCGGCGCACGATCCCATAAAGCGTCAGTCCCGCGAGCACATGCAGCAAAAGATTCACCGCGTGATAACCCCACACCTCGAATCCGCCCACAGCGTGGTTCAGCGCAAAACTCAGATTCAGCAAGGGCCGGCCTTCCACCGTGACGCCTCTGTCTAGCGCGCCTTTCTCCGGGAACAGAACCCGTCCTAATGAGGACAATTGCAAAATCGTCGGGTTGCCCTTGATGGCCGCAACATCATCAAAGACAAAAGGCCCGCGAAAACTGTTGGCATACACCAGCAGACCCGCCAGCCCGATGAGGAAGAAAGGCCAAATCCTGCGCCAGAAGGATGCGACCCCGTCAGCTTGTCTGGCCGTTCCTTCTTCCTTGCGCTTCATGTGCGGAAAGACTAAGTCCGCTGCCTGCGCTGGTCAAAAACATTGCAAGTTCAATCCTGCCAGTGCATTTTTTATTGGTAACAGCCCGGCCTGCGCTTAGGATGGCGAATTGATCTACCGGTAATTTTTTCCGCTACCACACGATGTCAAAAAACCTCAGCGCACTGTCGTTCCGCAAGGGACTCGAAAACAACGTCTTCAACCGCATGGTGGAAGCTGGTGCGGCGACTGGCACGGCGGAAACGCCGGACGCAGTTCACGCGATCGCCGAGCATCATCTGGTGGGCGATGCCATTTCGCTCGGAGCTGTTTCCTTTTATGATTTTCTGAAAAAGGGGAACGAGGGCAAGAAAGTCTTCGTGTGCAACGGCTCTGCCTGCCTCCTCGCGGGAACGCAGAAGAAGCTGCACAGTGATCTGACAAAGCATTTCAAGGAAGATGAGATCGGCCACATCTGCTGTCTCGGCCGCTGCCATCAGGGCGGTGCGTTTCAATACGACGGACGCAATTACTCGGTGCAGGATGACGCGGCGCTGAAGCCGCTCTTTGAAAAAGGTGAAGGCGACTGCACGGATCGTTACGCCGTCGGATGCAGCTTGCCTCAGCCGATGCTTACCGCAGAATTTCCCGGCATCGAGAAATACTACGCGCCATTGCAAGCGTTGTTCGCCAAAGGACAGGATGCTTTGCTTGTAGAGCTAAAAGAATCAAAGTTGCGCGGCCGCGGCGGCGCGGGCTTTCCGATGCATTTCAAATGGCAGTCCTGCCGCGAAGTTCCCGGTGCGGTGAAATACATCGTCTGCAACGCCGACGAAGGCGATCCCGGCGCCTACATCGACAAGTATCTCATGGAGCAGCGTCCGCATTCGGTGTTGCTCGGCATGATTGTCGCAGGCTGGTTCGCTGGCGCAGCCAGCGGCGTGCTTTACATCCGCGCGGAGTATCCCGACTCGGTGCGCATCATCAGCGAGGCGATCGCTGATTTGAAAAAAGCCGGCTTCATTGGGAAGAACATCTTCGGCAGCGGTTTTGATTTCGATCTCAAAGTCATCAAAGGCGCGGGTGCTTACATCTGTGGCGAGGAGACCGCGCTGCTCGCCAGCATCGAAGGCCAGCGGCCCGAAGTGCGGGTGCGTCCGCCGTTCCCGACCGTGGAAGGCTTGTTCCGCAAGCCCACCATCGTGAACAATGTCGAGACCTTCGCGAATCTGCACACCATCATCACGCTCGGCGGCAAGACTTACGCGAAGACCGGCACTGAGCAGAGCAGCGGGCCGAAGCTGGTGTCACTCGATTCCAACTTCAAAAAGCCCGGTCTCTATGAAGTCGCGATGGGCACGCCGCTGTCGAAAGTGGTCAATGAACTCGGCGGTGGATTCAAAGTTCCGGTGAAGGCGATTCAGGTCGGCGGTCCGCTCGGCGGCATCGTGCCCGTGTCGAAGATCGGCGAACTCACGGTTGATTTTGAATCCTTCAAGAACGCAGGTTTCCTTCTTGGTCACGCCGGCGTGGTCAGCATACCAGAATCGTTTCCGATGATCGAATACATTGAGCATCTTTTCCAGTTCACCGCTGACGAAAGCTGCGGCAAATGTTTCCCCTGCCGCCTCGGCAGCACGCGCGGGCAGGAGTTGGTCGCCAAGGCGCGCAGTGGAACTGGCAATGGCGACCGCATCGATCCTGAACTGATGACCGATCTGCTGGACACGATGGAAATCACTTCGCTGTGTGCTCTCGGCGGCGGTGTGCCACTGCCGATCAAGAATGCACTTCGCTATTTCAAAGACGAACTTCAGCCGTATTTTAATTCTAACCTCGCCTGAGTCATGAATCCCGATTCATCAATAGTGAATGATCTGGTTGGAACCTACCGAACATTTGGTAGCGAAGGGCCAGTGTATCAAGTCGAAGCCAAGGTCGATGAGTCTAAAGTTCACATCGTAGTTGTCGAATCAGGAGAGGAATTAGACTATGCGGTTGACCGCGCGCTAGCAGATCCGGAGGCAAAATAATGTTCGCCATCGCTTTTGATCTCATTGTTGCGGAAGCCGAGCGGAATAATCCGCGTGGTGCCACTGCCGCGTATGCAGAGCTCGGAAGCACGCTCCGGCGTTTTGAATTCGAGCGTATCCAAGGCAGCGTCTATGTGACCGAAAAGGATGATATGGCGAACTTGTTTGCCGCACTGCTTGCGTTGAAAGCGCTTCCATGGCTGCCAGCTTCAGTCCGTGACATTCGGGGTTTCCGAATTGAGAATTGGAGTGACTTTACCAGTATCATTAAAGGGACATCCCCATAACTTATCATTACCCAGCCATGAGCGCCCGCACTCCCTCCAACATCGCCTACATCGACGGCGAGCCGCTTGAATATAAGAGCGACGACACGTTGCTGAAATTCGTTGATCGCCATTTCGGTCGCGGTTTCGTGCCGACGCTGTGCGATGCGCCGCAGCTTGAGCCTTACGGTGCCTGCCGCGTTTGTTCCGTGGAAGTGGCGCAGGCGGCGGACGGGCCGCGTCGCGTGGTAGCTTCGTGTCATACGCCGATCACACCGGGCGTTCATATCTTCACGCAATCGCAGAAGGTGCAGAAGCTGCGGCGGAATATTTTGGAACTGGTGCTCTCCGATCATCCGCCGGAATGCCTCACGTGCGAGATCAACGGCAACTGCGAATTGCAGACCGTGGCCGCGAAAGTCGGCGTGCGTCAGATCCGTTACACGGGCGGGAAGAACCATCTCGACCGCAAGAAGGATCTCTCGCATCCTTACATGACTTCGGATTTGTCGAAGTGTATCAACTGCGCCCGCTGCGTCCGCGCATGTGACGAGATTCAAGGGCAATTCGTGCTCTCGATGCATGGCCGCGGTTTTGAATCGCGCATCATCAAGGGCTTCGACAGTTCCTTCAATGACTCCACCTGCGTCTCGTGCGGCGCTTGCTCGCAGGCTTGCCCGACCTCGGCGATCAGCGATGTTTTTCAGTCGAAGGCGATTCAGGCCACGAAGAAAACACGAACTATCTGCACCTACTGCGGTGTCGGTTGCAATCTGGAGGTTTCCACCAAAGGCAGTGAGATTCTTTCCATACAAGCTCCTGTGGATGCGGAAGTGAACATGGCGCACACCTGCCTGAAGGGCCGTTACGCATTCAAGTTCTACAATCACCGCGATCGTCTGCGCACGCCGCTGATCCGATACAACGGACATTTCCAAGAGGCGACGTGGGAGGAAGCTTACGATCACATCGCGAAGAATCTCCAGCGTATCAAAGACGAGCACGGCGGCGACGCCGTCGGCGGCATCTCGTCGGCACGCTGCACGAATGAAGAGAACTATCTGATGCAGAAGTTCATTCGTGTCGTTTTCGGCACCAACAACATCGATGCCTGCGCGCGGGTCTGTCATTCGCCCACGGCCTGGGGCATGCAGAAAGCTTTCGGCACCGGCGCGGCCACCAATTCGGTCATCGATATCCAGCACACGAACTGCATTCTCGTGATTGGTGCCAATCCGACCGAAGGTCATCCGGTCACTGGAGCGAAAATCAAGCAGCGTGCCATGAAAGGCGTGCCGCTCATCGTGATCGATCCGCGCGAGATTGAGATCGTGAAATACGCCAAGCATCATCTGCAGCTTCGTCCCGGCACCAACGTCGCGATGCTCGACATGTTCGCCTACTACATCTGGGAAGCTGGATTGGTGGACAAGGAATTCATTGAGAAGCGCTGCGAGAACTGGACTGAGTTTGAAAACGGGCTGCGCTCCATCGACCTCGACCAACTTGAGAATATCCACGGTGTGGATCGCAACTTAGTGAAGGCTGCAGCGCTGGAATATGCGAACGCGGAGAACGCCATGGCCTTCCACGGGCTCGGCGTCACGGAGCACAGCCACGGCTCGAAGAGCATCATGCTCATCGCGGACATCGCAATGATGACGGGCAACATCGGCCGGCGTGGCGTGGGAGTGAATCCGTTGCGCGGCCAGAACAACGTGCAGGGCACCGCCGACATGGGCTGCCAGCCGCATCAGGGCGCGGGCTATTTACAGGTGAATGATCCGGCGAATCACAGGATGTATCAGGACTTCTACGGGGCGAATTTGTCCGATCAAATCGGACTGAAGATTCCGCAGATGTATGACGCCGCGCTCGCGGGCAAGTTTAAGGCCTTGTGGGTCATGGGTGAGGACATGGTTCAAACTGATCCCAACACCGAGCATGTGAAGAAGGCGCTGAACGCGCTGGATTTCCTCGTCGTGCAAGAGTTGTTCATGACGCCGACGGCGGAGTTCGCCAACGTCGTGCTGCCTGCCGCATCGTTCTTTGAAAAGAGCGGCACCTTCACCAATGGCGAGCGCCGCGTGCAGCGCGTCAACGCCGTCATCCCGCCGCTCGCGGGCACCAAGACCGACGGTCAGATCGTCGTGGACATCATGAATCGCATGGGCTTGAAGCAGCCCGACTACACGCCCGACGGCGTGCTCGCCGAGATCGCGCGCGTAGTGCCGTTCTTCAAAGGTGCGACCTGGGAAGGTCTGGGCGACAACGGCAAGCAGTGGCCCATCGCCGAGGGCAATGTCGGCACTGAGATTCTCCACGCCGACACCTTCAAGCGCGGGCTGGGGAAGTTCCATTACTTTGAGTTCAAAGAATCGAAGGAAATCGTGCAGCACGGCAGCGAGTTCCCGCTCATCCTCACCACGGGCCGCGTGCTGGAGCATTACAACTGCGGGAGCATGACCCGCCGCACTGGCAATGTGGAGATCGTCACGAAAGACGAGCTCGCCATCAATCCGGTCGATGCGAAGAAGAAAGCCATCGTTACTGGCGACACTGTCCGCATCTTCTCAGCCCGTGGTGAAATCCGGATGCTCGCGAAAGTCTCCGAAGAAGTGAAGCCCGGCATTCTTTACACCACGTTCCACTTCCCCGAAGTTCTCGTGAACATCGTCACCAGCAGCGAGTGCGATGAAGATACCATGTGCCCCGAATACAAAGTCGTGGCGGTGGATGTGGAGAAGGTGGCGGCGGGGAAGGGGATGGCCGTGGGTGAAACAACTAAGCCAGGACTTGCGAGATCGATGGCTGTTTGATTCGTATTTTCGTTCCGGATCCTATTTCAGATTCTTCGCGCCGTTCACCTGCGAGTTCACGCGCAGGCGCAGGCCGTTGAGCCGGATGAAGCCGCTGGCATCGTCCTGATTGTAGGCCTTAGTGGGATCGGCTTCCATGGTGGCGATGTGCGGGTTATACATGCTGAACTTCGACTTGCGGCCCGCCGCGTGGATGCCGCCTTTGTAGAGTTTCACTCGCACAGTGCCGGTGACATTTTTCTGACTCTCGGTGACGAGCGCCTGGATCGCGAGCCGCTCCGGTGCATACCAGAAGCCGTTGTAAACGAGCTCGGCGTATTTCGGGATGAGTGAATCGCGCAGGTGCATGACCTCGCGATCCATCGTGAGGCTTTCGATCTGCCGATGCGCGAAGTGCAAGATGGCACCGCCGGGCGTTTCATAAACACCGCGGGACTTCATGCCGACGAAGCGGTTCTCCACCATGTCCACGCGACCGACGCCGTGTTTGCCGCCGAGCTTGTTGAGCGTCTGCATGACTTTTAGTGGGGACAAGTCTTTGCCATTCACGGCAACGCAGTTTCCTTTTTTGAAATCCAGCGTGACGTATTCCGCTTTATCGGGTGCGTCTTCCGGGAAGCACGAGAGCACGGTGAAGTAGTCACGGTTTTTTTTGTCGCCTGCGTCGAACCACGGGTCTTCCAAGATGCCCGCTTCGTAGCTGATGTGCAGGAGGTTGCGATCCATCGAGAACGGTTTCTTGGCGCTGGCTTGCACGGGAATTTTGTGTTTTGCGCAGTAGTCGATCATCTCCTGGCGACCGGGGAATTCATTGCGGAATCGCTCGTCGCGCCAGGGAGCAATAATCTCGATCTCCGGCGCCAGCGCGGCAGCAGTGAGTTCGAAGCGCACCTGGTCGTTGCCCTTGCCGGTCGCGCCGTGGGCGATGGCGGTGGCGCCCTCTTTCTTCGCGATCTCCACCATGCGCTTGGCAATCAAAGGACGCGCGATGCTGGTGCCGAGGAAATATTGACCTTCGTAAATCGCACCGGCCTGCATCATTGGATAGATGAAGTCTGTGGCGAACTCATCTTGCAGGTCGTCGATGTATATGGAAGATGCGCCGGTCTGCTTTGCTTTTTTGTTGAGGCCCTTCAGTTCGTCTTCTTGTCCGATGTTGGCGCAGAAGCAGATCATCTCCGCGTCATAGGTATCCTTGATCCACGAGAGAAGGACTGAGGTGTCGAGACCACCGGAGTAAGCGAGAACGATTTTCTTTTTGGGCATGTTGATTTTTGGGAAAGGGCGGACAACGAACCACGAAAACAGCGGGTGGCAAGAGGCAAGAGGCATAAGGGAAGGAAGCAAAGTTGTAAGTTGCCTTTGTGCCTGTTGCCTGTTGCCTGTTGCCTCAATGTTTGAACACACCCTCATCCACGACTCGCACGCACTGACCTTGGCGCTGGTCGGCGCGATGCTGATCGGCATGGCCAAGGCTGGGCTGGCGGGCTGCGGGCTGGCGGCGGTGGTTTTGTTTGCGGATGCCTTCGGCGCGAAAGATTCGACGGGCGTGGTGCTGCCGCTCTTGATCGCAGCGGACCTCATGGGGTTCTTTCTCCTGCGGAAGGGTGGGGGATCGTGGCGGCAAATTTGGCCGCTGGTGCCTCCAGCCTGCGTGGGCGTGGTGATCGGCTGGTGGCTGCTGAACCGGCTTGACAATAATCTCGCGAAGCATGTCATCGGCTGGCTGATTTTGTCACTGCTTGCACTGAAACTTTTGCTCGACTGGCGGCGCGAGAAACTGGCGGAACTGCATCGTCATCCGGTGTTCGTAGGAAGTCTCGGCGCCGCGGCGGGCGTGACCACGATGCTGGCCAATGCCGCGGGTCCGGTGATGACCGTCTACCTGCTGGCACATCGGTTTGGCAAGGGCGAATACCTGGGTATTTTCACGCGCTTCTTTTTGTTCATCAATTTGTTCAAGGTTCCGTTCAGCGCGCAGATCGGATTGATCAACGGGTCTTCGCTGCTGACGAATCTGCTGCTGCTGCCGGCTGTGGTTGTCGGAATCGCGATCGGTTGGAAGTCTGTGAAGGTGATGTCGCAACAGGTCTTCGAGTGGGTGGTGTTTGTCTTTGCGCTGGTGGCGGCGGTGAGATTGGTGATGTGAGTCAGGGTATTTTTAGCCCGCGCCAAGCAGCTTGGCCGCGACAGAGCAAACTTTTTCTCAATATTTTTTGACAGAGCGGCTGGGGCGTCTACTTTGCGAACCACTTTTTGACAAAGTTGGGGGAGCTTTGTCCGTGCGTCCAAGCGGCGTTAGACAGAATTCCCTTCTCTTTATTAAAAAGTGCCGCGTTTCCACGGCCAGTGGCAACGCTTGTGTAGCTCAGTGGTAGAGCACGTCCTTGGTAAGGACGAGGTCGAGGGTTCAATCCCCTCCACAAGCTCCATCGGCCATCGGAAACAGCGAATTCTCCCACAACCCAAACGCGCAGACCAACCAACCAAGACAATGGCGAAAGAATCATTCCAGAGGAACAAGCCACACGTGAACATCGGCACGATCGGCCACGTTGACCACGGCAAGACGACACTCACCGCCGCCATCACGACGGTCCTTTCCAAAAAGGGCTTCGCGCAGGCGAAGAAATATGATGAGATCGATGCAGCACCTGAAGAAAAGGAGCGCGGCATCACCATCAACACCGCCCACGTCGAATACGAAACCGACAAGCGCCACTACGCGCACGTCGACTGCCCCGGACACGCGGACTACGTGAAGAACATGATCACCGGCGCAGCCCAGATGGACGGCGCTATCGTCGTGGTCAGCGCCGCAGACGGCCCGATGCCTCAGACTCGCGAGCATATTCTTCTCGCCCGTCAGGTCGGCGTTCCTGCCATCGTCGTTTTCATGAACAAGGTGGACATGGTCGATGACACGGAACTTCTCGACCTCGTCGAAATGGAAGTGCGTGAACTCCTCAGCAAATACCAGTTTCCTGGTGATGACATCCCGATCGTCCGCGGCTCCGCACTCAAAGCTCTTGAGGGCGATCCAGTGCATGAGGCGAACATCAATAAACTCATGGACGCAGTCGACAGCTACATCCCGCTCCCTGAGCGCCCGATCGATCTGGACTTCCTCATGCCAGTTGAAGACGTGTTCAACATCGAAGGTCGCGGCACTGTCTGCACTGGTCGTATTGAGCGCGGCATCATCAAGAAGATGGGTGAAGTCGAAATCGTCGGCATCAAGGACACCCTTAAGACCACGGTCACGGACATTGAAATGTTCCGCAAGCTGCTCGACGAAGGTCGCGCGGGCGACAACGTGGGCCTCTTGCTTCGCGGTGTGAAAAAGACCGATGTCGAACGCGGCCAGGTCATCGCCAAGCCCGGTTCAGTCAAGCCGCACAAGAAGTTCAAGGCTGAAATCTATGTGCTTTCCAAGGATGAAGGTGGCCGTCACACGCCGTTCTTCACGAACTATCGCCCTCAGTTCTACTTCCGCACGACGGACGTGACCGGCACCGTGTCCCTGCCTGACGGCGTGGAAATGGTGATGCCTGGAGACAACGTCTCCATCACCGTGGAGTTGATCACCCCCATCGCGATGGAGAAGACCATGCGCTTCGCTATTCGTGAAGGTGGTCGCACCGTTGGCGCAGGCCGCGTGGCTGACATTATTGAATAATTGACTGCGCCCTTTGAGTTCACAGACTCCGCGGGCTTGTGATAAACAGGCATCCGCGGAGCTCTTGTCCCCAGACGGCTTTTCCTGAACAAAACCCTGAACGCAACGATCCAAACGAGACAGTCCGCGAGGACAATATACGCCGGTAGCTCAATTGGTAGAGTAGTGGTCTCCAAAACCATTGGTTGGGGGTTCGAGTCCCTCCCGGCGTGCCAAACATCACAAGGATTTCCCCAGCGACAGACGAAATTATGAACCGCGCCACCAATTACCTTTCCGAAGTTTGGTCCGAATTAAGGAAAGCCACTTGGCCATGGGATCCCAAGGAGAGGGGATTCGCCCGTTACAAGGAGCTGACCGATGCCACTGCGGTGGTCTTCGTGGCCATGCTACTTTTGGCGGCATTCACCGGAATCTTCGATCTCGTTTTGCGTAACTTTTTCCAAGCCTTCACTCAATAAGTCGCGGCCAGCTAGGCGCGTCTCCAGTCCACACTAATCATATGGGAGCCATCCCCGACCCTAAAGACCAATGGTATGTCATGCATGTGCGCGCCGGCCTCGAGCAGCGCGTGCGCGAGAACATGATCAGGCGCATCGAGAGTGAGGAGATGGCGGATTATATCTACGAAGTTATCATTCCCACCGACCGCGTTTCCGAGGTCAAGAAGGGCAAGAAATCGGAGTCCGTTCGCAAGAAGTTCCCCGGCTACATCCTCGCCAACATGTGGCTCCTGGACGAGCACAACAAGCCGATGGTGAAAACCTGGCACTTTGTGAAGGAGACTGATGGCTTCCTGAATTTCGCTGGTGCAAAAGATCATCCGATTCCACTTCGTCCGAAGGAAATTGAGGCGCTGCGCGCTCAGATGCGGGAAAGCGAATCCGGCGCCAAGCCAAAAATTCAATTCACGCCTGGTGACAGTGTTCGCGTGGCGGATGGTCCCTTTGAAAGTCAGGTGGGCACCATTGAAGAAATTGATCAGGAACGCGGCCTGCTGCGCGTCTCCGTGAATATCTTCGGACGCTCCACTCCCGTGGACCTCGAATACTGGCAGGTCGAAAAAGCCTAGCGAAATTTCACATCTCAACTCCTTAAGAAAATGGCAAAAGAAGTCGTCAAAGTCATCAAACTCCAGATCAAAGCCGGTGCCGCCAATCCTGCGCCGCCCATCGGACCTGCGCTTGGCCAGGCCGGCGTGAACATCATGGCCTTCTGCAAGGAGTTCAACGCCGCTACGCAAAAGGCCGGTGGCGACGTCCTGCCGACCGTGATCTCGGTCTACAAAGACAAAAGTTTCACCTTCATCACCAAGCAACCGCCCGCTTCCAACTTGCTCAAGAAGGTGGCAAACATCGCATCCGGTTCTGGCGAGCCCAATAAGAAGAAGGTCGCAAAAATCACCCGCGCCAAGCTTCTCGAGGCCACAAAACTTAAACTGCCTGATCTCAATACCACGAATCTCGACGCCGCCTGCAAGATCATGGCTGGCACTGCCCGTCAGATGGGCATCGAGATCACAGACTAATATTTTCTCAGTAACTGAAACCAAAAACCACCAAGCAGGAGAATCAAAAACCGGTTCGCTCGCACTGCACCTCACCATGAAACACAGAAGCAAAAGATATCGCAAAGCCGTGGAAATGATCCCGGTTGGAAAGCTCCACTCACTGCAGGAGGCTGCCGACCTTGTCCGCAAGCTGCCAACCACCAAGTTCAACCAGACCGTGACGCTTTCGTTCCGCCTGACCGCTGATCCTAAGCAGTCCGATCAGATGGTGCGTGGCACCTGCCCGCTTCCGCATGGTTCCGGCAAGAATGTGAAAGTCGCCGTCTTCGCCCAGGGCGATGCCGCCACTGCCGCTAAGGCTGCGGGTGCTGAAGTCATCGGCTACGAAGATTTGATCGCCAAGGTGAAGGAAGGCTTCCTTGATTTCGATGTCGCCATCGCAACTCCTGCGGCCATGGCTGAAGTGCGCAAGCTCGGCAAACAACTCGGACCACGCGGTCTGATGCCCAATCCGAAAACCGGCACCGTGACCGACGACATCGCCGGCGCCGTGAAGTCCGTCAAGGCGGGCCGTGTCGAATTCAAGCTCGACAAAAACGGCAATTGCGCCGCGCCAGTCGGCAAGGTCGGCTTCGAACAGAATGCCATCGTCGAGAATGCCCAGGCATTGATCGACGCTGTCATGCGCGCCCGTCCTGCTTCCGCCAAAGGTCGCTTCATCGAGAACATCACGCTCGCGGCCACCATGTCGCCGCCCATCAAGGTCGACGTGACCAAGCACATTAAAATTGCCGTTGCGGCCTAACCCCGAGGAAATACTCAGATGAAAGAAGAAAAAAACATCATGATCGACCACCTTCTCCAGAAGGTGAACGCCTCGCCCTTCCTGTTCGTCGTGGATTACGGCGGCCTGACGGTTGATAAATTTGAAGAGTTGCGCAAACGCCTTCGCGGCGCTGGTGCCGAGCTTCACGTTTACAAAAACACGCTGGTGAAAAAAGCCACCGAACGCGCGAAATATCCAGCCGAACTCAGCGCGGCGCTCACCGGCCAGACCGCCATCGTCACTGGCGAGAAGGATGTTTGCGCCACCGCGAAGGTGATGAAGACTTTCTCCAGCGAGTTCGAACGGCCCAAGATGAAGGCCGGCGTTCTTGATGGCAAATATCTCACCGCCGATGGCATCAAGGTCCTCGCCGACCTGCCTGCGCGTGAAGTCCTCCTCGCCCAGCTTCTTGGAGTGCTTCAGGCACCTGCGAGCACGCTCGTGCGCTTGCTCAACGAACCCGCTGCATCGCTCGCCCGCGTCATTCAGGCGAAGGGCGAGCAGGCCGCTTAACATTTACTCAACCAAACAATTTGATCCGATGGCGGTGCAAGCCGCCTGAACTTAAAACACCAAACGGTTCCTCGCCGGACTGTCGGCCGACAGTCTCAAACCCACCGGAGCTCCGGTAGACGGCGATACCACAATAATAAAATGGCAGACCTCAATAAAATCGTAGATGAACTCAGCGGACTTACCGTATTGGAAGTTGCTGAACTTGTGAAGACCCTTGAAACCAAGTGGGGCGTGAGCGCCGCAGCTCCCGTTGCCGTCGCCGCCGCAGGTGGTGGTGGTGCCGCAGCCGCACCCGCTGCTGAAGCGAAGACCGAATTCGATGTCGTCCTCACCGACGGTGGCTCGAATAAAATCGGCGTCATCAAGGAAGTGCGCACCGTGGTTCCTGGACTCGGCCTGGCCGATGCCAAGAAGCTCGTCGAAAGTGCTCCTCAGCCGCTCAAGCAGGGCGTCAGCAAGGAAGAAGCCGACGAGATCAAGAAGAAGATGGAGGCCGCCGGCGCCAAAGTCGAAATCAAGTAAGCTTATTTCTTTTGTGCGTTGCGCCACCTCGTGTGGCGCAACGCTCTTTTCCCAGAACCCTGATCTCTCGAGATGCCATCCCTTCACCCCTTCACTCAGCCGTTGACGCGTCCTACGGGACTCATTGTGGCTTGGGGTTTGGCGATGGCATCCCGTCAGAAATATATGGCCGCCGCCACTTTTGTGACGGCCGGCTTTTTTGTCCCCATCAAGTAACATAAGCCCGCGACGGATTCACCTCCGTCATGGGCCGCCCTAATGCCGGATTAGCCTCCGGCACCGCCTCGCTCCCAACCCCGTTGCCGAAACCCAGCCCCACGTCGTATGTCCCAGCGCATTAACTTTGGCAAGATCAAGGATCCAATCGAACCGCCGAACCTCATCGAGGT
>JANNQW010000341.1:0-7813 GCA_031400955.1 Verrucomicrobiota bacterium | reverse complement strand
TTGGACTTGCCGGGAAGTGAAAACGGGGTTGATAATCCCCTGCATCGTTTGGTGCATGGCTGTGAGTGCTGGTTTGTTTGCACTGCCAAGTAACCACGCCTTCAGCGCCAAACGATGCCTTTTTTAACTTCGGAATCCGGGTTTAATCCGCAGATCGCGCAGTGAACGCAGAACAAACATGTCGTAATTCTCTGAAATATGCCGATGAATTTCTGTTATTGGATTTACCTTCTGGAGTAATCCTAACAACATGCTGCATACTTGCTCCACTTGATCATGCCGGATGAAGAAAATGATTTGAGGAAAACAGCATGGCGCGTGGTTACGCTTCTGTTCCCCGTCGCCCTACTGAATTATCTCGACCGGCAGATGCTGGCGTCCATGAAGGACTCAGTGATGCAAGGTCTGCCCGACATTGTGACGGAAGCTCGATGGGGAATGCTTGGAGCGGTGTTTAAGTGGGTTTATGCCGGACTGAGTCCCGTCGGAGGTTTCTTGGCTGACCGGTCGAGCAAACGATGGATGGTCATCACAAGTCTTGCTGTGTGGTCTGCGGTCACTTGGGCCACCGGGCATGTGCACAATTATGAGCAAATGCTCTGGACCCGGGCGCTGATGGGCATCAGCGAAGCCTGTTACATTCCGGCCGCGCTGGCTTTGATTGCTGATTTTCACACGGGCCCGACGCGTTCTCGCGCAACCGGTGTTCACCAAATGGGCATTTACGCGGGCATCGCATTGGGGGGCTTCAGCGGCATGGTGGCGGAGTCGAGTCACGGCTGGCGCGCGGCCTTCGATTGGTGCGGGGCCTTCGGCGTAGTCTACGCGTTCGTGCTGATGTTCACGCTGCGCGATTTGCCGAAGGCAAAACGAGATGTGGGTATGAAACCCGCGATCTCGGCGCTGCCGGTGCTGCGGGAATTGTTTAGTAAGGGGGCCTTCATCCTGCTGGTGCTCTACTTCACGTTGCCGGCCCTGGCAGGCTGGGTTGTTAAGGACTGGATGCCGCCGATCCTGCGCAAGATGTTCAATATGGGGCAGGGGACGTCGGGAATGTGGGCAACACTTCCCGTCACCATCGCATCTTTTGCCGGTGTGTTGCTCGGCGGTGTGATCGCCGATGCCTGGATGAAGGCGACGCCGCGCGGAAGAATTTTTGCGAGCGCGGTTGGAATGGTGATGTGCATTCCGGCGCTGTTGGGCGTTGGTTATGCGCCGAGCCTGTTCGTGGCCATCGTGTGTCTTGTGGTCTTCGGCATCGGCTGGGGATTCTTTGATTGTAACAATATGCCCATCCTCTGCCAGATCGTGCGCCCGGAATTACGCGCCACCGGCTATGGAATCATGAATTTCGTCAGCATCAGTGCGGGTGCCTTTGCCACATGGCAGGTGGGTGCCCTGAGAGACGCGGGGCACTCACCATCGCTGATTTTCAGCATCTGCGCCGTGGCAGCAGCGCTGTCCGTGGCGCTGGTCTTGTTGATTCGTCCTCACCCGACGCAGGATTCATGAGGAGCGACTGACAAGAGATGCGCAGATTTTGCCAACTGACATGGTGACTGCGCTCGAATGATCTTGTAGTATGGCAGTGCCATGCACTGGCACGATAGAAACTCCGAACAAAGCATGACTGGGCCTGAATGCTTGGCTTCCGATCCGTTCTGGCTGACTAGCCAATTCTCCAACTCAGAGTTGGACGGCAAACGGGTTAGGATTAACTGGCTGCGACAGGGGACCGTGGAGTTCAGTGCTGTGTATGTAATCAAAGCCGGTGCATACGGGCATTCACGGCACATCCAGAGCATCCGTGCAGAACCGGAGGACGCCGCGGAGACGGGGGATGCGCCGGTTGATTTCGACCAGTTGGATGCCGATCAACTCAGGCGAACCAATGAAAAGCCGGAAGATTACAACTTCATCGCGGACTTGGACATTGACCGGATGCGCGCGCAGAACAGAAACCTCGAAAAGCTCGTGAATGAACGTCGTATCCGGAAGCGCGAGGATGAGGATGGCGCCGTGCATCTGCCACGCCCGAAAGTACGTTGACTCACCAGATACACGGTTTTGAAGTTCGGTCGCCGCCCGTCAGTTCACGCTTTGATTTTGCCGGACGACAATCGCGACGGCGCGACTGGACTTGGGTAAACACCCTATGGATACTAATCAACCGTCGTTTTAGTTCAGTTTACTCGCCTAGCCTTATTTAGGGACGAGGGGGACACTGTTACTTGGCGAGCAATTTTATGACCTCCGCCTCTAGTTCGCCGCGGGCGTCGGTGCTGGCGAGTTTGCCTTTCTTGTCCACCAGCCACATGGCTGGAATGCTGTGAATGCCAAATTTGGTGGCCATGGCGTTATTCCAGCCCTTGCCGTCGAAGTATTGCGACCAGGTCATGCCCTTGTCCTTTGCGAATTTTGTCAGGGCCGCTTTATCTGAATCGAGCGAGATGCCAATGATTTCGAATCCCTTGCTGTGAAGTGCATTATAGGTCTTTACCACGTTTGGCACTTCGGCCACACAGGGACCGCACCAGGTGGCCCAGAAATCAATGAGAACGACCTTGCCCTTGAGAGCAGCGAGATCGACACTTTTACTCTGCGTGTCTATGAACTTCAGCACGGGGGTTTCACCAATTGCAGGTGCCGCGCCTTGCGGTTTGGCCAATTTATCAGCACCTGACGACGACACCGAGACAGCGAATGCGAAAGCAAAGGCCGTTGATTGAATCAATGATTTAAATTTCATAGGCCGGCACCTTACAAGTAGGCGCCGGGACTGGCAAACATACATTCTCGGTGCCGCCAATTTTTGTAAAGCTGGTGTCGTGCCAGGGCAAAGTGCGCGCCGACTCACTCCGCGAGGAGCTTCTCGACTAACTCGTCCAGCTTGCCCCGTGCGTCGATGCTAACCACCATTCCCTTCTTGTTCACCAACCACATGGCCGGGATACTCTTGATGCCGAAGCGTGTGGAGATCTCATTCTGCCATGCCTTGCCGTCGAAGAACTGCACCCATGTCATGCCTTTTTCCTTGGTGAAGCTTTCCAGTTTGGCCTTGTCTGAATCGAGCGAAATACCGATAATCTCGAAGCCCTTGTCATGGAACTTCTCGTAGGACTTCAGCACGTTCGGAATTTCCTTCACGCAAGGGCCGCACCAGGTGGCCCAGAAATCAATGAGCACAACTTTGCCGGCCATCTTGGACAGATCCACTTCCCGGCCATCTACTGAGGTGAACTTCAATTCGAGCGGCTTGCTCTTGAGATCCGCAAGGGTTTTCATGCTAGATAATTTTGCTGATATCTTGGCGTTGAGACTGCACTCTGGATAGGCTTTGAGATGCGCTTCGGCTTTGGTCGTCCACTCAGCTGCGGTCAGCGTGCCGCTCTCAACTTCTTTTCCGCTATCGAGCACAATGATGGCGCTGGCCTCGCTTTTGGTCTCGACATCAGCATCGGTGGAATTCAAAATTTCTGCGAGCGTCGTTTTCATGTCAGCTTTTTCTGTCATGCCCAAGCCTTTGCGAACTGTTGCTGTCATGCCTTCAAAAAGTTTCAATTTCCAGCGGCGAGGGTCAGATGGGTATTTATCGAGAAACTCTTTTCCGGCCTCGTCCGTGACGGGCAGATTTTTTTTCAGGACCTCCATGGCCTCTTCGCGCGACCTGGGCGGCTTGGCTGGCTTCTTAATGGAGTTCATGGCTGACTCCACTTTGTTCCAAGCGGCGTCGGCGTCAGCGTCGGCACTGTGAACTGACGAAAATGCCAGAGTGAAAACGGTGGCGACAATGAGTGACAAAATGTGGCGGTTCATGGCCACGATCTTACGCGCGGATTACTCATCGTGGCAAGCACAGAAACGAAGATATCTAGCATCTCTCGACCACAATCTCAAGGTTCCTAAGCTCGATCAATATTGCATCGCCACAGAATGTCAGCAATAAATCATGGGTAGTCTGCGATTGCGCTTGCTGCCTGCATATTGAACGCCGTCTTGCAAGAGCACATTCTGACGCTATGCTCGTCGACGATTAGTCCCTGTTGGAACGACATAAATTGATGAATAATCTACCCGAGCATCCACCGGAACTCAGCCGCAAAACCGTATTCAGCCTCGTGCTGCTGGTGGTGCTGGCCACACTGGTCGCGTTGTTTTGCAATGCGCTCTGGCAGTTTGCCGGGAACACTTACGACTATAAAAACCGCTTTAAGGATGTCGCGGTGGGCCAGCATCTCCTCTACCTGATCTGGAGCAATATTGAAGTTCTCAAGGGTTACGGACTTGTCGGGGCCGGCTTCACGATGTTTGTCTATCCGCTGGTGCTGCTCTGGCGGCGTGTGCAAGTATTCGGCCGCTGGGGCGTGATCTGGCGCGCACTGCTGCTCTGCGGGATGCTTTACGCGTTCTTCATCTTCCGTCTGATGATCGAGCGGCCTTATTTCGGCGACTATTCATACTTCGACTCCGCTTGGCGAACGTTTGCGGAATGGTGCGGTCCCGCCGTGCAGCAGGCTTTTGCCTTTTTTGTTCTTTATGTGTTCCCCTGGATCGCCGCAGTGATCTGCGGTGCGTTTTATCTTTGGGAAATTCGGCGGACCTTTCAGCGCAACTCGCGCACGTTTCCATGGGCCTTGTTAGCGCCGCTGGTGATTCTCGCCACGCTCGTTATTTCCGGCTTCGGGTTCATCAAAGAGACAACGAAGCTGCCGCCGTTGCCGGAAACGCCCAAGCCGAAACCCAAAAACATTCTCATTCTCGCCTCCGATTCCTTCCGGGCCGACCGTCTTTCGTGCAACGGTTATCCACGGCTGACGACTCCGCACATTGACCGGCTGGCGCAGCAGGGGGTGAACTTTCAAAGCTGTTTCACACCCACCGCGTCCACCCTGGAGAGCCTGACCACGATGTTCTCCTCGCAGTATCCCCATACTCACGGCATTGTGCACATGTTCCCGAACAAGGAGATGGTGGCGCGCGCGAATCAGAAATCGCCGGCGCTGGCATCAATCCTGAAACAGCAGGGCTATGACACCGCCGTCATCGGCGATTGGTGCGCCTGCGGCTTCAACGAACTGCCGATGGGATTTGATGACGTCATTGTTTCTGATTTCGACAACTTCAAAATTTACATGAGCGAGGTGGTATACCTCCATCACCAGATTCTTCCGCTCTTCTTCGACAACAACGTCGGCCACTGGCTCTTTCCGAAGTTGAAGTCATTCGCCAATTACATGACCCCGGATGTCGTCACCGGCCAGGTGATTGATCGCCTCCAGAAGCGTGAGAAGGATGAGAAACCCTTCATCATCTTTGCCTTCTACTCTTGCACACATCTTCCTTACAAAACTCCGCGCGAATACGCTGATCTTTGGGGCGATCCCGCATACAAAGGCGATCACAAGCATCAGTTGGCGCTGAACGTCGACGAGTTCATCGGCAACGTGGACATCGGGAAGAAATGGGAGCGATTGCCCAAGGCCGAGGTCGACCAGATCGTTTCGCTCTACGACGGCTGCGTGCGCGTGTTTGACGACCATGTCGGCCATGTGGTGAGCGCGCTTGATGCCTCGGGATTAAAGGATAACACCATCGTCATGGTCACCAGCGATCATGGCGACGATCTGTTCGAACCGAACACCACCTTCGGTCATGGGCTGACGTTTAATGGTGGTGATCAAAGCAATAATATTCCTCTGGTGATTCGCGTTCCGGGATATGACAAGCCGGGCACCCAGGTGAAGAAGATTGTGCGCACGCTCGATTTCGCGCCCACGCTGCTGGATCTGGTTGGGATTCCCCCTGAATACCGTTTTGAGGGCCAGAGTCTCACGCCTTACCTGAAAGACCCTCAGGCTGATCTTTCTCTCCCGTGGTTTGGCGAGACAAGCTATCTATTTTTCCGGCGAAACATTCCTGGCGAGGAACCGCTTTTCATCCCGCCGATGGATGAGACGACGACCATCGACCCTGAATTTGATTTCCATTTTGTGCTCAAGGACAAGTATCAAGCCGATGTCCTGCGCACGAAGGAGCGCTGTCTTCGAACGGAGCGCTTCAAGCTCGTCTACACGCCGGGTGTGAAAGGCCCGATCTACCGGCTCTACGACACGATCGAGGACAAGCATTGCGAGCGTGATGTGAAGGCCAGGTTCCCTCAGGTCTTTGAGAAAATGAAGGCTGCCCTCCTACGGTGGATGGACGAAAAAAAAGAAACTCCCGTGAAAGAGATCTTTGCGGGCGAGGATGAGTTTGCCATCAAAGCTGAAGCGCAGTGATAATGAGAATAATCTATGAGTAACTCACAAAAAATGTTTAATTGCGAGGATCCGAACGTGATTCCGCTGTGAACCACCCCAATCACCGATAACTACGAGTTAAAGAGGGAAGCGTTATGCTGGGGCGCGGCCGAAGGTGAAAAGCAAAAAGCTATCAACATTTCATTTCAAAAGTTTCAGGGTGAACTCTTTGACGGTGATGCCGCCATATTCAGGTCCTGCGAATTTATATCCCTCCTTGATGAAATCTGGAATCACGGTGCGATTGAAGGTTAGCTTATTCATGCCTTTTGATAGAGAAACCGTGACCGGGGCAGTTGATCCCCATTTGCCAACCGTGTAGGGCATTTCCATTCGAACTGGCTCTTTCGCATCATTTGCCGTTACCAAGAAGAATTGCTCTCGATTGACGGTCACAACATTTGCAGTCAACGCGTAATTACCAGCAGCAGGCACTTCTACCTCATAAACCAAAGGCTCCGGCATTTCCCAGCGCTTGTAGTGCAGATGCATTCCGCCATCACGAGTCGGCATGAACACAACTTTTTGGGTGTTGGTGGTCGGGCTGGTGCAAGCGGCAGCAGGAATATGGATGCCTTTGTCGTCGGTGCTGATTTTTTTGATCTCGGTCGGCACCACCACTTTGACGATACGTTCGGGATAGCCTTGGTTGTTCACTGGCTTGGGAACGGTTGGATCAGGTTTAACCGGTGCTGGTGGTGGATCAAAGGTCGCAACGATCGCGCGTCTTTTATTCACCGCCAAAGTGCTCCAAGTTCCCGCAGCCTTGTCTGGCTCCATCCCCTTCACTTTTTCCTCACCCAAGATGCTGCTGACCCAATCGGCGCGACATGATTTGTTGTATTCCTGAGGAAAATTACGCGACTTGGCGATATCGAGGAAATAAGGCCCACGCATGGACTCAACTTGATCAACAATCCAGTATCCGTTTTCAAACGATACACCGAGGATGGTCTCCCAACCTTTCGATGTCCAATAGGTCATTGCGGTATGACTTCTGAGTCGAGCACCCCAAACAGGAATTCCAAATGTGCGGCCCAAACAGCGCCCGAAGCCGCCCTTGCCCCCGCATATCGATCCTCTGTCGATGAATTGCTGATTCCTGGTGTAAGGGGGGCCTGTCTCGCCTTCATCAGCCTTTCTGTGCCCAAATTCGGAATACATCAATCCCACGACATGCGCGTTGTATTCATCCGGCGCATTGATTTGATCTGGACGATAGTTCCAGAGCATCTCTCGCATCCAGAGCATATCCTCTTCCGTGTTGGGATCATTGACGACGTGCCTGAGAAGCCAGATGGAATGCTTCTCAAAATGGGGCGACAGTTCCTTCTCTAAATAAGATTTCTCAAAAAAAGCATAACGCTTGATCGGGTCGATCTCACTGTAACTACACAACTCGGGAGCTGCGAACTCCAAGGAGACAGCCAGTGCGAGCCGATTGAGAATTCCTTCTTTCGACTTAGGATGCTTGGCCAAGATCTCTTTGTAAATCTGCATGGCCTTGCCGTAAC
>JANNQW010000340.1:0-1960 GCA_031400955.1 Verrucomicrobiota bacterium | reverse complement strand
CCAAGCCGACATTGCCGCCAGTGAGTCACGACGCCGTCCGTAAAAAATTCCAAGACTTCCTGGCCGAGCAGGGGCTCCGCGTGACCAACCAGCGCCTCGCCATCTTCGACGCCGCGATGGCCCGGAAGGAGCACTTCACCGCCGAACAGTTGCTGGTCCACGCCAAGGCCATCGACGACTCGGTCTCGCGCGCCACGGTTTACCGCACGCTGCCCCTCATGACCGAAAGTCACGCCCTGCGCGAGGTGGACATCGGTTCTGGTGAGAAATTTTATCTCCGCATCACCGACGGCAATCAGGTCGCCCAGGTGGTTTGCGTGGACTGCGACAAAATCTTCGAGATCAGCGCCCCGTTCATGGAATGGTATGGCAGCACCGTCTCGCTGAAGCTCGGCCTCAAGCCCATCGCCCAGCGGCTGCAGGTCAGCGCCCATTGCATCGCCTACCGCGCCAATGGTCGCTGCCCAAACCGCTTGAAGCAATGAACCCAACAAGGCATTGAACCACGGATAACACCGATGAACACGGATAAATTTTTGGAGGGCCCGCGTCCCTGCGGGCCGGCTCGCAGGGACGCGAGCCCTCCAGTCCTTTAACCGAGCTCATCCGCGCAATCTGCGGTAAACTCCGATTGAAATAATCCATGGCCAAGTCCACCAAGCCCGACCCGCAGTTCGAAATCGAGTTCTACGAGGCGCTCCTCCGCCGCAGCCCGGACTACACGGAGGTGGTCGGCCTCCTCGGCGCGCTCTACACCCGCGTCGGCCGCATCACCGATGGCCTAAAGATGGACCGCAAGCTCGTGCGCCTGGAGCCCGACAACCCCACCGCGCACTACAACCTGGCCTGCAGCCTCGCCCTCTGCAAAAAAAGACCCGCCGCCCTGCAGTCGCTCCGCAAGGCCGTGTCCCTCGGCTACGACGACGTGGACTGGATGCTGCAGGATCCCGACCTTGAAATTCTGAAAACCGACCCCGAGTTCCGGCAACTCCTCGGCCAGCTGAAACCGCAGAGCTGAATTGGCTCGGGTGCAGCCTCTTTTTGATGCTTACTACACACCAAAAGGCCGGTCCGGAAATATCTGTTCTTAAGACGGAGCAAGATACGCTATGGAATTCGGTCATGACTCAATTGCCAGTGCAGCTTTAGCGTGCAGTACAATAACACTGTTGGCCGGAAAACATGAAGCTGACTTGGAACGACTATCAGCAGCATCAAAATCAGAATGACTACGATTCGCTGGATAGAGCGACAGTGGGAGCGCTGCTGGCCATTGTGCCGCCCCCGATGAAGAATCCAGCCGCTCAATCACTTTATGACCATTCGCAGCAGCGACTATTGCGACGCTTGGAGCAGATTCGTGGAGAAGAGAAGAAAACATTAGAAAAGCCTTCACTTGTTGATCACAAACCGAGGCGCATCATCCCATGGGTCGTTGGCGCCTTCACGAGCGTCCTTGTCGGTCTTGTCATCGCGTATTTGAAGGGCTGCTTTCCCGAGGTTCTTCGATAAAGAAAGAGGCCAATCAGCAGACCCAGCAGCAACGCCCTTGCTCTCACCTTTTCTCTAATGTCATCTCCGCTCCTCATTGCCGCCTCATCAAAGGGTTGGCTTGCCCCCTAGGCGGACGGGACTGTTCTGCAACGTTTGACAAGACTTTGTGAACCAACCTCGTCAGATCAAGAATGTTACGCCGGGATACCGCAAGCCGCGCAAATGGCGATTGCCCCGTTTGGGTTTCAGAAAGTGGAAATGGCCAGATATTCCAATTTGGTTGTCTGCGGTCATTCTCTTCGTTGGCTTGAACATTTTCGTTGTCGGCGGTCAGAAGCTTTGGCGCTGGGACGATAATAGGCGGCTTGATGCGTTAAAATTAGTGATCGAAAGCGACCGCGTGCGTTTGACTGAGCAAGAAAGTAGGATTCGGCTACTAGCCAGCGAGATTGAGCTTGTGGCTAGG
>JANNQW010000339.1:0-1672 GCA_031400955.1 Verrucomicrobiota bacterium | reverse complement strand
CTCGCCACGCTGCTCCTAGCTCCCTGCTCCCTGCTCCCTGCAGCACAGCCAAACATCATTGTCATTCTCGCGGACGACATCGGTTACAACGACCTCTCCTGCTACGGCGCAAAACATGCGAAGACGCCGAACATCGACCGCATCGCCGCGCAGGGCTGCCGCTTCCTTGACGCCCACTCCCCCGCCTCCACCTGCACACCCACGCGCCGCGCACTCATGACCGGCGTCTATTCCTGGCGACAGCAACCAGGATCCAGCATCGCGCCCGGTGATGCGGCATTGAGCATTCCGGTAGGTTTGCCGACCATCGCCTCACTTCTAAAACAAGCAGGCTACCGCACCGGCGCGATCGGTAAATGGCATATCGGCCTTGGCCCCGATGGCGGACCCGATTGGAATAGCGAGATCAATCCGGGACCGCGCGAGATAGGCTACGACTACCACTTCATTATGGCCGCCACCGGCGACCGCGTGCCCACGGTCTTCATCGAGAACAGTCGCGTGGTTGGACTCGATCCAGCCGATCCCATCAAGGTGAACTATGGGAAAAAGATCGGAACCGATCCCACCGGCGCGGAGAATCCTGATCTGCTAAAACTCAAACATACCCACGGCCACGACATGACCATCGTCAACGGCGTGGGCCGGATCGGCTGGATGACTGGAGGAAACTCCGCCCGCTGGAAGGATGAAGACATGGCGGATACCTTCACCGGAAAAGCCTTGCGATTCATCGAAGGCTTCAATGAAGAGAGCCAATCCAAACCCTTCTTCCTCTACTACGCCACGCATAACATCCACGTTCCTCGCGTCCCCAACCAACGATTCAAAGGCAGCAGCTCCGTCGGCACCCGTGGCGATGCCATTCACGAACTCGATGATTCCGTCGGCAAGGTGCTGGCGAAACTCGATGAACTGAAGCTCACCGACAACACCCTGATCATTTTCACCAGCGACAACGGTGGCGTGATGGATGACGGCTACGAAGACGTCGGTAGCTTCAACTATAACCCCAACGCGCCGCTCAACGGACGTAAGGGCACCGTCTATGAAGGCGGACACCGTGTCCCCTTCATCGCCCGCTGGCACGGCAAGATCAAAGCCGGCAGCGAATCCAGCGCCCTCATCGCCCACCTCGATCTGCCAGCCACCTTCGCCGCGCTTACCGGCGCGAAAATTCCCGAAGGCGCTTGTCGCGACAGCGTGAACGTCCTTCCCGCCCTGCTCGGCGAATCAAAATCCGCCCGTGAAAACTTCGTCGCCCATAACGGGGGAACCAATGGCCCCTTCGGTTTTCGCATCGGCAACTGGAAGCTCGTCACCGGCGGTCCCGGTGGTGGCGGCGGCTACGGAGCCAAGCCAGGCAAATCTGGCGCGAAACCACCGGGAGGCGCCGTTCAGCTTTACGATCTCTCCACCGACCTCAGTGAAACCAAAAACCTCGCTACCGAAAAACCGGAAAAGCTCAAGGAGATGCAGGATTCGCTCGCGATCATTCGCGGGAAATAACTCACTTCGTCTCTGCTGCAGTTTCTAATCTCGGAAACAGCGGCACCGGTTGACCGAGTTGGTGACCGTCTTTGAGTAATCCCCATCGCAAATCGGAAACCTTGAATCCATCAGGCATCCGCCAGCCGAGTTGATCGCGCATCTTGCGCGCGGCATCAGGGAT
>JANNQW010000338.1:0-3612 GCA_031400955.1 Verrucomicrobiota bacterium | reverse complement strand
CACCCTGCCCGCCGTGATGAACGCTGCTAACGAAGTGGCCGTGCAATTTTTCCTCGACCGTCACATCAAATTCACGCAAATCTGGCAGACCGTGGAGCGCGTGATGCAGGCGCACGAAGTCGTGCAGCATCCGGCGCTAGAGCAAATCATTGCGGCAGATGCGTGGGCGCGCGGCGTGGCGGCAGTTTGATCATCCGAGAACGCCAGGGGATTTTACATCCGCATCTTCAGCTTCGCCCAAGCCTTCCTCCGGGAGCGCCGGCACCCCTGCCGGCCAGTCAAAAAATCCTCGCCGCCAAGGGTGGCAGCACTCCGAATTTCCGCAAACCGCCTGACACAGACGACCTAAAGTTCGGATCACCAAGGGTCAAGCACACATCACTTTTCACTGTGTTCTATGAGCAGTTCATCTGCGCAGCACATTGCGAAATTGCTCTTCCAATGATCCCGACTTGTGTGCTCCCGACTGTTCGCATTTCACTCAAATGCACATGATATGCTGCACTTCTGTTTGTTTTTCTGGCTATACGAATGGTATGCCACACAAACGACAAAGGACGTGCAAATCACACAAAAATGTCGCATATAAAAGCCGCTCCGACACAAACACACATTTTTGTCGGTGATCCAACTGTTCGGCCCAGAAAAGGAGTCCACTGGCAACTCAGACATGATGATTACGCGAGATATGATCGTTGGGGCTAGGATCACCGACGTGTATAGCACCCATGAGGTGAAAGACGGCTTGGACTTTTCCGCGCACTTTTTTCGCACAGATCGCGGTTTTGATTTCTCCCTCCCTTTTGGCGGATGCCGGTGGGAGACGGTTCAGATTCCCTCTATAGCATGCATTATGGAGGATCGACGCACAATCTCCTCGTATGCAGTGAATCGTGGATGGTTTGGTCGTCAGATTTTCCGTTGGGAGACTGATACCGTTGATGACGTGATTTTCCGCCTCAAGCAGCCGAGTATTGCACAGGTGCTTTGTGAGCCAGCTGATGCAGAGTTGGGTTTCCGCCCACCCTACGAGGCCACGCTCCTGATGAGTGATGGTTCTACTCTGAGTTGCACGGCAGTAGCTCCACACGGAACAGGAGGAGCGGGGCTTTACTATCGTGGCGCTGACGAGTCCCGGTTTGACGCTTCTGCATTGGATGATTATTTCAAAATACCTTTAGATGAGGAGTAATCACCATCCACAAACGAGGAATAGTTGCGGGATAGGGGGAGATCAGATTCTTGATGGTTGGAAACAGCCCATCACAGCGACATTTGATGGATCTGCGGGGACATGGACTTTTCGCTCTCCCGGCAAGGATGCTGAGATGGGGACGGAAGACGATATTGAAACCACAACGACTAGAAGCCAATTAAGCAAACAAGTCGGCGGTGGGTTGATCGCTCAGCCAGTTCGGCTGAGTTTTCTCAACTGCACGTCAGGCCGCCGCTTCGGCTTTTTCTTTTTTCTTGCGACCGCGTTTGCCGGCGGAGCCGCGCAGCGCCTTCGGAATCGGATCTTCCTTCTTCTGCAACGCACGACGCAACTTGCGCAACGCGATGTTCTGCAACTGACGGATGCGCTCGCGCGTGACGCCAAATTCCTGGCCGACCTCTTCAAGGGTGCGCGCCTTCTGGCCGTTGAGACCGAAGCGGGCGTCGATGATCTTGCGCTCGCGTTCGTCGAGAACGGTCAGCAAGCCATCGAGCTGGCTGTGCATGTTCTTATGCGAAAGCAAGTCGAAGGGCGTCTGGGCGTTTTCGTCGCCGACAATTTCGCCGAACTCGGTGCTGTCGTCATCGCTGATCGGCGCGTCGAGTGACGCGGGACGCATGGATGCGGTCTTGAGCTGGCTGAGCTTGGAGCGGTCGATGCCGATTTCCTCGGATAGTTCGTCGTCGGTCGGCTCGCGGCCGAGTTCCTCGCTCATGGCCATGGCCACGCGGCGCATCTTGGAGATTTTATCCACCATGTGGACGGGCAGGCGGATGGTCTTGGACTGGTTCGCCAGCGCGCGTTTGATGGACTGCTTGATCCACCAGGCGGCGTAGGTGGAAAGTTTTCCGCCCTTGTTGGGGTCGAAGCGTTCCACGGCCTTCATGAGGCCGATGTTGCCTTCGGAGATCAAATCGAGCAAAGGCAGTCCGTAGTTGGCGTAGTCCTGGGCGATCTTCACGACGAGACGCAGGTTCGCGCGGATCATGTGGCTGCGCGCCTCGGGATCGCCGACTTTGATGCGGTCTGCAAGTTCAACTTCCTGCGCGGGCGTCAGCAAATCTGTCTTGCCGATCTCGCGCAGGTATATCTTGATGCCTCCGTCTAGTTCCATGCTGGCCATATAAAGTGATTAAAAGGGATTTTTAAAAAGGGGGCCAGAAGCATAACACAGCTTCCACCTGTTTTCTTGCAAAATATTACAAACAGTTTTCCTGCCACCCGGTATTATCAGTATGAGGGGATTTTTTGACATTATTTTTGGAAAAATGTACCCGCAGATACCTTTCAACCGGAAATCCGATCATTCGTCAATCCTTAATTATCATAAAATCCAATTGTCATAATTGTCGTTTAGGCCACAGTTACAAGTCGTTACGGAGAATTGGCGTGATTTCGCACCACAGGAAGCAGCCCTTGCCCCGATTCCACGACGGATACCGGGCAGCCTGCCGCCCTCCGTTAAATCAGGCTTCAATAATCCCTAGCCAGCAGATAATCAGCGAGTTGCCGCAAGCGTTCTCCACGCAGACCAAACACTTCCAGCACCCGATGGGATTCCTTGGTGAGCTTATGCGCCTCATGGCGTGAGGCATCGAGACCGAGCAGGGCAGGGTAGGTGGATTTTTCGGAGGCAATGTCCTTCCCCGCGCTTTTGCCGAGCTTTTCGGTCGTCTGCGTGACGTCGAGGATGTCGTCGATGATCTGGAAGGCGAGGCCCGTGGCCATGCCGAATTTTTCCAACGCTGCCAGCTCCTCGGGCATCGCATCAGCGCACATGCCGCCGAGCTTGACCGAGGTCGTCAACATCGCGGCTGTTTTGTTTTCGTGGATAAAGCGCAAATCATCGAGTTGGAGCTTCTTCCCCTCGCCCTCGAGATCGGCGACCTGGCCACCAACGAGATGCAGGCTGCCAGCCGTGCGCGCCAGTTCCAGGATCATGTCACCGATCGAATAACGATGTCCGACGCGTGATTTAGCGACCAGCTCGAACGCCAGCGCCTGCAAGGCATCACCTGCGAGCAGCGCCATCGCTTCACCGTAGACCTTGTGACAGGTCGGCACGCCGCGGCGCATATCATCGTCGTCCATGCATGGCAGGTCGTCATGAATTAAAGAGTAGGTGTGGAGGCATTCCACTCCGCAGGCCGCGAAGAGCGCGTCCGTATCCGAGCCGCCACAAGCCTCCGCCGCCGCGAGGCACAGGATCGGCCGCAGGCGCTTCCCGCCCGCGAAGATGCTGTGCCGCATTGCCTTGTGAATTGTCACCGGCTTCGTTTCCGCCGATGGCAGGAACGAATCCAGTGCGCGATCCACATATTGGATGCGTTCGGCTAGGTAGGATTTAAGGTCGCTCATTGCGACAGACTTGGGTTATTACAAACACTCCGCGATCT
>JANNQW010000337.1:0-15733 GCA_031400955.1 Verrucomicrobiota bacterium | reverse complement strand
GGCAGCCCTCTGCCGATCATTCGCAGCTTCCTGTCGGCAGAGGGCTGCCGACCCACGATCAGCCTGCTCACTCATCGTTCCAGCGCTGTGTGATTCCCTGATAAGTGTCAATCCTCCGGTCGCGGAAGAACGGCCAGATGCGGCGGAAATCTTCCACGGCCTTCAAATCACACGGCACGATCATGACTTCCTCATCGGCAGCAGAACCCTTCGAGACAATCTCGCCATAGGGATTCGCCACGAAACTCTGGCCCCAGAATTCACTTTCTTCCTCGATGCCCACGCGGTTCACGGCGGCGACATAGCAGCCGTTGGCCACTGCATGACCGCGCTGCACGGTTTCCCAGGCGCAGTGTTGCGCTTTTCCCAGTTCTGCTTTCTCACTCTGGAGCCAGCCGATCGCCGTGGGATAAAACAGAATATCCGCGCCCTGCATCGCCGTGAGCCGCGCAGCCTCGGGATACCACTGGTCCCAGCAGACGAGCACGCCGATCTTTGCAAACTTCGTCTGCCACACGCGATACCCCAGATCGCCGGGCGTGAAGTAGAATTTCTCATTAAAGCCGGGATCCTCCGGAATGTGCATCTTGCGATATTTGCCCAGGAACGCGCCATCGGCATCGAGGAGCGCGGCGGTGTTGTGATACAGGCCCGGCGCACGTTTCTCAAAGAGCGAGGCAATGATGACCACGCCCAGCTCCCGCGCCAGGTCGCCGAGAATTCTGGTGGTATCGCCCGGCACCGGCTCCGCCAGATCGAACAGCGCGGTGTCCTCGCGTTTGCAGAAATACGGCGTGAGGAACAACTCTTGGAGGCACACGATGTTCGCCCCGCGCTTCGCCGCATCGCGGACAAGCGCAACGGTGCGGCGGAGATTATCCGCTTTGTCGTCAGTGGCGTAAGTTTGAATGAGGCCGAGGTTCACCTTGCTCATGACTGATGAAAGAATGAATTGAGCGCGATGCAACCGGAACCCGCTGCTTATGTAGCAAGGTCATCCTGCCCTTTTGGACTACTAGGCATGGGCTGAATGCCCTTGCTACGACTGAATTCATAAATATAGATCGCACGACTCCATGAAACACATTCTCGCATTTTCATTTGCGCTGCTGCTCACCAACTGCGCCGACAACAAGCACCGCCTCGTGGTCAGCGTCGCGCAGCAGCGCATGGCGCTCTTTGATGAAGGAGAATTCGTCACTATGTTCCCAGTCAGCACCTCGAAATTCTGCCTCTCGAACACACCCGGCTCCTACGGCACACCACTAGGAAGATTGGAGGTCGCCAAAAAAATCGGCGACGGCCAGCCTGCCGGCATGAAATTCACCAGTCGCCAGCCGACTGGCGAGATCGTCCAGCCGAACTCGCCCGGCCGCGACCCCATCGTCACCCGAATTCTCTGGCTGAAAGGCAAGGAACCTTGGAATGCCAACAGCTACGACCGTGACATCTACATCCACGGCACCGCAGAGGAATACAAGCTCGGCCAACGCGCGAGTTACGGCTGCGTGCGCATGGCATCCACGCATGTCCTCTGGCTTTACGACCGAATCGGAACCGGTGCCCGCGTTGACATTCTTCCCGGACCACTGCCTCCGCCGGACCAGTTGCCGCCATGATGTGGCACAGGTCTGCGACCTGTGTGTAGCGCCGGCATTCTGCCGGTCGCCCATTTTGGAAAGCCGTGCGGGACGCCCGGACTACACACAAAGGCTGCAAGCCTGGGCTACGCCACACTTGCGCATCGGCGCAATGATGCGTTCTTCCCGGCCCCGAAATCCCATCTATCGACTCATGTCCGCCGACAAAAAAGACACCGCCATCATGGAAAAGCTCGTGAGCCTCAGCAAGCGCCGCGGTTTCATTTATCAATCGAGCGAAATCTACGGCGGCATCGGCGGCTTCTGGGACTACGGCCCCCTCGGCGCCGAGCTAAAGCGCAACCTGCGCGAGGCTTGGTGGAATGCCATGACCCGCGAGCGTGAGGATGTGGTTGGACTCGATGCCACCATCATCATGCACCCTGCGATCTGGAAGGCCAGCGGCCACGTGGACACCTTCGCGGACATGATGCGCGAGTGCTCGCTGACCAACAAGCGCGTGCGGGCCGACCACGTCGAGCCGCAAGCGGGCACAGTGATGAAGTTCAGCGGAGCCCATGCGCCGAAGGAATGGAGACTCGACCGCTCGTTCACCGTGCTAATGAAACAAGGCGAGCACATCGAGAGTTTTCGCAAGCGCGTGCGACAGTTGATCGCACAAGGCGCGGGTGCCGCATCGGGCAAAGTCGAGGAGATTACGTTGCTTGGTGAGGAAAAAATCGATGTCATTGAGGGCTCGGTGGATTTCCATCCCGAAACCGGCGGCCTCTTAAACGAAGCCCGCCCGTTCAACCTCATGCTCAAGACTTATGTCGGCCCCACGGCGACTGAGGCCGACGTCGCCTATCTCCGTCCCGAAACCGCGCAGGCCATTTTCGCGCAGTTCAAAAATGTGCTGGATTCCTCACGCGTGAAAGTTCCGTTTGGCATCTGCCAGATCGGCAAGGCCTTCCGCAACGAAGTCACGCCGAAGAATTTTACCTTTCGCTCGCGCGAGTTCGAACAAATGGAACTCGAATTTTTTATCAAGCCCGACGAAGCGATCGAGATCATTCACGGCAGCGTCGCGCCCTGGAGCAATGATGCCGATCTCAGCACACCGCAACCCAACTGGGGCTGGGAACTCTGGCACCGCTACTGGGTCGATCAGCGCACGAAATTCTATGCCAGCATCGGCCTCGGCCCGGATGTTCTGGAGTATTTCGAGCAACCCAAAGACGACCTTGCCCACTATGCCCGCGCCTGCGTGGACATTTTGTTCAAGTTCCCGTTCGGCACCGACGAACTCGAAGGCATCGCCGCGCGCGGCGACTTCGACCTCGGGCAGCACCAGAAGCACAGTGGCAAGCCACAGGAGTTCTTCGACGACGAACTCAAAGCCGCCGTTGCCAAGCTGAGCGACGAACAAAAAGAAACGATGATCCAGAAGCGTCTCGCTGTGGAAAACGCCAAGACCAAGGGTGCTCCAATGACCGAAGTTGACGTGCGCGCCTGGTTTGACCGTCTTTTCAAAGGCAATTATGTGCCACATGTCATCGAGCCGTCCGCTGGTCTCGACCGCCTTGCGCTCGCGGTGCTGTCGCATGCGTTCGATCAATTCGAAAAAGTTGACGACAAGGGCAAAGGGGAAGTCTTCACCGTCATGCGCATCCATCCGCGCATCGCGCCGATCAAGGTCGGCGTCTTCCCGCTCGTGAAAAACAAGCCCGAGATCGTCGCCAAGGCGCGCGAAGTTTACAACTTGCTGAAGAAGCACATGAACTGCTTCTGGGACGAAACCGCCGCCATTGGCCGCCGCTACGCGAGACAGGACGAAGCCGGCACACCCTTCGGCATCACCATCGACTTCGACACGCTCGGCGAGAAAGGACCCGAACTGCTCGACACCGTGACCGTGCGCGAACGCGATTCCCAGAAGCAGGAGCGCATCGCGATCAAAGATTTGCTGGCGTATCTGCTGGAGAAGATCGGCTGACACTGTCTTGAATACCCCTTATGAAACCCCTTCAAATCACCTTCTTTTTGCTGGCTGCAGCGATTTTTCTGACCCAGACCGTTCGGCACACCCATCTACTTGTCTTCGGAGGTGAACTTTCGGTTCTGGATCAGTTCGCCAGTGATTACAGCGAGAGAAAGAAAGTTCAGGAAGAACGTTCTACTGAGGTGCTATTGCAGGAGTATCGGGAGGTTGCCCCAAAAATATTCGCGTTAGAGGAAGGGAAAGGGAAAAGCTACGATGAACTCAAACCGATCCGGGATGCGCACCCCAAGCTATACGAGCAAAGTGATAGGCTCAGGGGTGAGATATCCTTGCGTGAGACGCGCCGCCGGGAAATTCGCGACCTCTGGTTATTCTGCGGTGCCGGGATGATCATGATTCCGCTTGGAGGCTGCTTCATGAAACGCGGCTGGCGCTGGGTTGGCATGTCGGTGGCGATCCCTGGATTTCTTGAACTGTTGTGGTGGTCGAGTCCGAGCTTCAGCTTTGGTGGCGCCGCGCGTGAATATCAGCTCCTTCTTTGGAACAAGATCGGGCTTAGCGTCATCGGCATCGTGTTGCTCTATGCCTCGTGGGTTTTCGCGGTGCGAGATCACGACTCGGCGGCGAATGGCTCCCGTTGAACTGCTCATGACCATCGTCTGGATCAACAAACGCAACTGGAAGCATCCAGGGCCGATCGTGAACATGGGCGTGCGCAATGCGCATTCGTTCGCCAGCATCGGATTGACGTCGCATCTTTTTCTCGGCGAAGGCAGCGCGAGCGACAGCACCGATGAGGACTTGCGCAGTTTTTATGCTCTGGAGCCTCTGCCGAACTTCACCGTCCATCGCGTGCCGCGTCGCGGTGGCCTGCTTGAAAGCGAAAGCGCTTCCGTTCGGAAGGCCGGGGTTCGTCTTATCCGGGATCTGGCGGCCAAGGATGAAGTGGCGGTCTTCACCCGCGACGCCGGTTTTCTCCCACGGCTGGCCTGGATGAGTCGTGGCGCAAATGTAAGAGGCTTCTACGAACTGCACGATCTCTACGCAGATCTGTCATGGCGCGAGCGCAAACCGAGGGCCAGGGACTTGCGCGAAAAATGGCTGGAGCGACTGCTGCTGCCGCGCATTTCGGGACTCGTCTGCATCACCCGAGAAATGGAAAAACGTTACCGGAAGATTTTTCCGCATCAAGCCACCATCGCGCGGCCGCTCGGCACTGATCTGCTGCCAGCGACCAACGAGGAACAGCGGCGAAAATCGCGCACGATCTTTTATGTGGGTCACATGCACGGACCGAAGGGAGTTTCGTTTCTGCAAAAGGCCGCCATCGCCTTGGCAAAACATGGCGTGCGCACGGAATTCTGGGGTGGTTATGAAAAAGACGCGGAGCGCATTCGTGAGGCTGCTGCATCTCTGGGACTGAGCCAATGGATCGAGGCCGTGCCCTTTCAACCGCCTGCGGCTCTCCGGTGCGCTTTGTCGGAACGCGCCAGTCTTGGGGTCGTGATGCTTTCGGACACCTATTATAATCGTTACCTGACCTGCCCGGTGAAGGCGCTGGATTATCTTTCGCACGGCATCCCGGCGCTCGGCACCGACATTCCTTCGGTGCGCGAGGTGTTGGAAGATTCCGGGGTTTACGTCTGCGAAGGAGATCAAAAAGATTTTGTGGGCTCAGCTCTGCGTCTTCTGGATGATCCCACTGCCTACGCGGAAGCGGTGAGCCGCACCCGCGCCCGCGCTGCTCAAATCACCTGGCAGGAACGGGCCCGGGCCCTGGCTGACTTCGCCCGGAGCCGCTTCTGAATCCGGAGTCACTTTCTCTGCATCGGTATCACCCGAATCACGCGCCGGTCGATGTCATGAAAAGCTTTTCCATCGAAAAGAATGCGCTCGAACTCGACCTCAATTGTTTTCACTCCAGGTTCGCCCCGGTAGGTCTTCTCCGGCGGATGGGTGGAATAGACATAGGCGTGCAACGGCGGAGATAAAAAGTGCAGCACATCCGCCAGCGTTCCTTTCTGCTCCTGATAATTCTTCATCCAAGCGCGCAGAAATTCGTCAAACTGCGGGATCAGCTTCACCTCCTTGGCGGGTTTCCTGCCCAGGGTGCCGAACTTCTCGATCAAGGGCCGCGCCTCCTCGACGGTCCTGACTCCACGCATCTTGTGGGCCGCCTCCCAGTCATGGATGGCTCCAAACGTCCGGGTGAGGATTTTCTCCCCCTGAGCGCCGCCGTCCTTGAGCTGGAGGAAATGAAACTGTGCCTGGATCATCGGGAAGTCATAGGGCGCGAAAAAGGTGGGTGTGATGCAGAGCCTGCGTCCGTCCTCCATCACCGCATGGAGCGCGTAACGCTCCGTGATCTGGGAATCGAACCAAGCCAGCTTGCTCGCCTTGTGCGAATGCGCCGTGATGAGCATGTAACCCATTGAGCACAGCATCACCGGCGTCGAGAACAGGCCGGGGCCACCCGGGCGCGCCGGGGCGGATTCATCCTCCGGCTCCTTGTGCCAGAAGGCCGCCACGATGGCCAGCTGGGTCAGCGTCCAGTTCCAAAAATTGTCACCGTATAAGACAAGAATGCCCACGTGGAGCAGCGCGCGCCCCACCGCCAGAATCACGAACCAGCGGCGGTTCCAAAAGGCCGTGAGGAGCGCCACCTCGATGAAGACGACACCGAGCTTCAGTGGCAGCGCGAAGGGTTGAAGAGCGCCATGCAGTCGGATCACGCCCGCCTCATCCCACAAAAGATTCCACCCGTGAAGGAAGGTGGAGATCATGAGGTTGAAAAGATCGTCTTGGAGGGTCCAGTCCGCCCAGTTGTCGCCGATCTTCAGCTTCGCGAGCCCGGGAAGCCAGTAGTGAATGATATTGGCTCCGATGAACACCACCGTCAACATCGGCAGCTTGTCTGGCATCAGGCGGGCAAGCCAGGATCGGGCTAGTCCGGTCGCCGCAAGCATATAGGCCATGTCCAGGATCATCTTGCGGTTCGTCGATTCCGAATCCGGGAGGCCAGTGCCGCGCCACTGCATATAGCTGCACAGCACAGCAAACATCAGCGCCGGAAGCACAAGGGGTCTTCTCAGGGCCGCCACTCCCAGCACCAAGATCATGAGGCGGTCGGCCAAGTGCGCCCGACCATGGAAGTAATTGTAGGGATACAAGGCTGTCGTCCAGACGAGAATGATGAGGATCGCCCACACCACGTAATGCAATCTTCCCCCGGGAAAGAAGCCGCGCCACGAGCGCCATTCGCGGTTTTGCCAGGCGAAAATGCCGCCCAGCACCACGCCCAGCCAGAATCGCCCATCGCCCAGGCTGCGCAGCAAAGCGGACCAGAGGAACGACCATGAGCGGAAGTCTGGCATAACCATGGACTCCACCGGAATCCGCACCAGGCAGTAAAGCCCGAAAAGCCCTCCGAGCACCGTCAGCATTTGCAGGCAGGAAACCCAAGGGAATTGACGTGCCGGAGAGGCCGCCGAAGCAATCGCTGGTGAATTCATCTCGGACATCTTGGCACGGACGATCATGATTTGCCAGTCACGACGCAAGTGCACGAACGCTATTCCACTGCCCTACCAGACGCCAAACTCCTCCAATGCCCGCGTGACATTGCCGGCCCAGTCCTTGTTAGCCGCAGGACTGGCGGGACTGGGATGCAGGATGCGGGCGATTTTAAGTTTCGGAAAATGGGCCTGCAAAAGTTTCGCGCGACCCTCGGCAAAACCGCCGACTCCAATAAGCCATTCGGGCTGGAGAATCTCCACGACGCGGCGCAGATGTTCGTCGCAGGCGGCGAACACGGGTTCCATTTCCCGCGCGACAATCTTGTCCGGAGTGAGGTTGGCCCCGGTCTCAGACATGAATACCAGCGGGCAGAAATTCGCCACAAAGTGATCCTTGAAAAATTTGTCAGCGGCACCGTAACGCTGGGCGAACAAGCCCCAAAGTCTTCGGCCGCTGACTTCGCTTTTCTCGCAATCAAAACCTAGAATGGGCCGTTTCGGATGCTCGCGAGTTGGTTTGCCAACGGCCTCGCGGATGCCCATCCAGTCGCGCACGGCTGCTATTTCACCAAAGGGCACACCGGTCTGCGCCATGCCAAAAGGGCCGGGGTTCATACCAAGAAAGATAACTTTCTTCAATCCACCACCGAAGCGCGAGAGGTAAGCCTCGTGCGCAGCGCGAGCGTATTCGAGCGGATCATAAACGTGCTTGACCGGATCGGTGAAGCTCAAGTCCCGGAGTGCATCCGACAAGGATCGGGCTGCGTCGATGAGCTTCACATGGGTATTTACCATTTAGTGCCCGGACGCTTGAAATAGTGTTCCGCGTGCTTCAGAGCCTGATCCGCATGTTGATCCGGAGTCATGATGAATGGCCAGAGGATGAACTCGCGGATATCCCCGGTGAAAAGGGATCCCGGCACGGGTGGACGCGCCGGGTTAGTAACTGCCTCGGAAAAATTGATTTCGCTGAGCACGGACCAGTTAGGAGGCATGGCGCATTCACCCGATTTTTTTTCGCCGTCGGCACCACTTCGCACCGTAAGGGTGATTTTTTTTGCTTCGGGATCCAATCGAAGGCTAACGAGGCTAAAAATATTTGTGCCCCGGCCAGCAACCTTGCACTCATAGGCAAGTGGCTTTCCGTTGGGTTGCTGGACGCTGGCCTTGGCGCGGAACTCATTGTTAGGAAACGCCTGCAATTGAATCCATGCCTTGTTGCCCTTGTCGTGAAGTCTCATGACCGTCACTTCTTTGCCGGTTATCCTTGGTCGCACGACCGTAAAAATAGTCAGTCCTTTATCTTTCACGCTGTTGCCGAAGGGATAGTCCTTCACTTCACCCGGCCCGGCTATATGGGACATGCATTTGCCGGATTCAAAACGCAAAAAGCTGATTTTTTTCTTAACCTCGTCAGGCTGCTCGACGATTTGCATCGGGCAATTTTCTTTCCGACGGTCGCATGCACTGAGAACTGCATCACCGGCAGCAGCCGAAAGATCGTGCCAGTTCAAAATTAGATTGCCGGGCTTCGCAGGAGAAACACTCGCACCCGGTTCAGACCAAGCCTCCATTTTTTCACCAGAAACCCAGCGAATGATGGAGCCCTCCACCATGGCCTCAGATGGCATTGGGCCGAGCGCACCTGCCGCACCGCCATACATTTTGCTATACAGAAAAATCCCGCCGCCTATGAGCGCGAAAATGCCGATAACGATGTAGAGCCAGGCCAAGCTGTTCTTCGCTCGCGGCAGCGTTGCTGCTTGAGATGGATTATTCACTGGCTGCACCACGGGTGTCAATCCAGTCGGGCGCTTTGGCTGAAGCGAACTCGTGATGCGCGTAGATATGGTTCCCGTCGCGGGGCGCGCCACACTGCTGGAAATTGGAGTGGCCGGAGCAGCACTGGCTACGGCGGGTTCGCTGATCACCCCTTCCGCAGCCAGCGAGCGCAGCGAGTCGAGCGCCTGTTGAGCATTCGCGGGCCGGTCGCCGGGCTCGCTATTCATGAGCCACATCACCCAGTCGCAGAGTTGTGAAGGAAGATCGGGGCGCAAATCATGCAGGAGTGTGACCTCGTGCTTCAGATGCAAGTCCATGACCTCGGCAACGGTTGCCGCCTGGAAAGGACGCCGTCCGGTCAGCGCCTGATAATAGACGCAGCCGAGTGAATACAAATCCGTGCGGCCATCCAGCGGCTTCCGTAAAAATTGTTCCGGCGCCATGTAGAAAATGGAACCAAGGATGTGACCGCGATGGTCTTCAGTCTGCTTTTTCGCGCCATACGAAAGTCGCGCGAGGCCGAAGTCCACGATCTTGATCTGCAGGCGCCCCCCGGGCAGCCGCTTCACTTTCATGTTCTCCGGTTTTAAGTCACGGTGCAGGATGCTCTGGCCGTGCGCGGAAAGCACGCCTTCGAGCGTCTGGGTGGCCAGTTCGTAAAAGTCCACGACGCTAACCTTGCTGCCCAGAATCCATTCAGAGAGGGTATCACCCTCCAGAAGTTCCATCACGATGAACAGGCCATTCTCATCGCTGGCCAGATCGTAAATGGTGACGATATTCGGATGCTGTAGCGTGGCGAGTGAAGCCGCTTCATGCTTCAAGTCCGACGACTGCGTGTCCAATTTTTGCTCCTCCTCCTTGGTGAGCAGTCGCTTTAGCGCTACATATCTATTGAGCTGGGTGTCGTAGGCCTTGCATACCGAGCCAGCACCGCCAGCGCCAAGCTCTTCAAGAATTTTGTATCGACCTGACATGGAATAGAATGAGCGGACAGAATCCGCATTCCATGCCTTCTCAAGCCATTTTATTCACATCCGGCAGTGCCGGATCAAAGTGGACTACGCCACATCGCGCTTGGATTTCCGCCAGCGCCCACTGAGCGTGCTCGGCGATCAGTGGCTCATCGCCTATCGCTGCCTCCATCAACGCTGGCAGATCATCGGTCGTGCCGATGTTCCCCATTACCACGCACACGTTGCGCAGGAACGCGGGCCGCTTGATGCGTTTGATGGGTGATTTGCGAAACAACATGCGAAATTCATCATCAGTGAGCTTGAGGAAATCGCGCAGCTTCATGTTGAACACGGACTCGCGCGCCTGAAACGCAGCTTCGTGCGAAGCCACTGCGAAACGGTTCCACGGGCAGGCATCAAGACAGTCGTCGCAACCGTAGATGCGATCACCGATGGCCCGGCGAAACTCCAACGGGATGCTTCCTTTGTGCTCAATGGTGAGATATGAAATGCAGCGCCGGGCGTCGAGCCGGCGCGGCGCGGTGATGGCCTGGGTGGGACACGCGACCATGCAGCGGGTGCACTTGCCGCACAGATCGCGCTGCGGCGCATCCGGTTCCAATGGCAAGGTGGTAATGATCTCCGCAAGAAAGAACCAAGTGCCGAGCTTGCGGTGGATTTGCATGGTGCTCTTGCCATTCCAGCCGAGGCCGGCTTCGTTCGCAAAATCGCGCTCCAGAACAGGACCGGTATCCACATAGCATTTTTGTGTGCCACCATGGGCGACAAGCAATCCATCCAGCGCGCGCAGCTTCTCCGCGATGAGATCGTGGTAGTCTTCATTCCAGGCATAGCGCGCGATTTTTCCTTCCAGCGCTCCTGGCTGCTGCGCCCCCGGAAAATAATTCATGGCGAGCACGATGACCGACTTCGCACCCGGCAACACCGCAACTGGATCACCGCGCCGTTCCATGTTGCGCGCCATCCATGCCATGTCGCCGTGCTTGCCCTCGGCTATCCACTGCTCGAACAAGGCGCGGTGGGCCGCTGGTTGCGCCAAGGCAATCCGGCAGTCACCGAAGCCAGCCACGCGCGCCTTCGAAACCAGATCTTGTTTCAACTGCTCCATTCCCATGTGAGGCTCAAGATGCCACCGGCTTGGTTTCGTGCTACTGATACCTCGTGATTCCCCGACTCCAGCCACCTGAATTGCTCGCGCCCGCGGGCAACTGGGATTGCGCACGAGCAGCAGTGGCCAACGGTGCCGACGCGATATACTTCGGACTGCCGAGATTCAATGCGCGACTGCGGGCGGACAACTTCACGGAAGATGATTTGCCGCGTCTCATGGAATTTCTCCACCTGCATGGGGTGCGAGGCCATTGCGCATTTAACACGCTGATCTTCACTAGCGAGTTGACCGATGCGGAAAGACAAATCCGCCTGCTGGATGATGCCGGTGTGGACGCCGTGATCGTGCAAGATCTCGGACTCGCGCGAATGGTCAAAGCCATCGCACCACGGATCAAGCTTCACGCCAGCACGCAGATGACCATCACCTCGCCCGAGGGTTTGCGTTTCGCGCGCAAACTAGGACTCGATCTGGCGGTGCTCTCTCGTGAGTTATCACTCCGGGACTTGGAACGTTTTCAACGAGAGGAAAATCCGCTGCCATTGGAAGTGTTCGTGCATGGCGCGCTCTGCGTGGCCTATTCCGGCCAGTGCCTGACGAGTGAATCGCTCGGTCGACGCAGTGCCAACCGGGGCGAATGCGCCCAGGCCTGCCGGATGCCCTATGAATTGATCGTTGATGGTGAGAAGCAGGATCTCGGCGAGAAACGTTATCTACTCTCGCCACAGGATCTGGCGGCGGTGGACGAGATACCCCAGTTGATCGAACTCGGTGTGCGCAGTTTCAAGATTGAGGGCCGGCTCAAAACTCCGGAATATGTCGCAGCGGTGACGGGCGTGTATCGCAAGGCCATTGATGCGGCGATGCATAAGTCAGAGGTCGGAAGTCAGAGGTCAGAAGCCGAAGATCGCTACGCACTGGAGATGACCTTCAGCCGCGGCTTGTATTCCGGCTGGATGCACGGTGTGAACCATCAGGAACTGGTGGGCGCTCGATTCGGCAAGAAGCGCGGACCATTGGTTGGTGAGGTGCTGCGCCATGCAACCGACGGCGTGGAATTGACCGAGATGCGCGTGCCGCTGAAACCGGGCGATGGCGTGGTGTTTGAAAATCCCGGCGACACCGACCGCGAGCAGGGCGGATTCCTCTACGCCGTGAAAGGCAACCACATCGAGTTCCAACACGACAAACTCGATTTCACTAAAATCCCGCTGGGCACGCGCATCTACAAAACGAGTGATCCCGCGCTGGACAAAAGGCTGCGCGCGACTTTCCAAGGCGAGATTCCCATTCGCAAGCAGCGAGCGCTGCACCTGAGCGTCACAGGAGCAGCGGGCTTGGCACTGACGCTTTCGCTGCTTGATGATGAGGGTCTCGCGGCGGAAAACGTGACCTCTGCCATGCCCTTGCAGACGGCGCTGAAGCGACCGCTGACGCGTGAGATCTTGTTGGAGCAGTTTGGAAAACTTGGCGGCACGCCATATGAAATCGCCACGCTCGAAGTGCGGTTGGAAGGTGATCTTATTCTCCCGATCAGCGAGTTGAACCGGATGCGACGGGCCTTGGTGGAAAAGCTGAGTGGCACAGGCTTGCAGCCTGTGTGTAGCGCAGGCATTTTGCCTGCGCCGGAATCTTGGCTGGCGGACAAAATGTCCGCCCTACACACAGGCTGCAAGCCTGTGCCACGAGCCGAGCCAGCGCTTTTCGTGCTCTGCCGCAATACCGAGCAGATCGCCGCAGCACTCGATGCCAAAGTGGCGCGAATTTACGCGGACTTCGAAGACATCCGACTGTTCGCCGAAGCGGTTGCACAGGTGCGACAGCACGGTGCCGGCACAGAGATATTCCTCGCAACTCCGCGCATTCAGAAGCCGGGTGAATCCGGATACTTCAAACTGATCTCCAACACAAAGCCAGATGGCGTTCTGATCCGCAACTTGGGGTCAATCGAGTTTTTCGCATCGTCAAGTCTGCGAATGACAGGAGACTTTTCCCTCAACGTGGCCAACCCGCTCACCGCAGATTTCCTGATCGACTCCGGACTGGAACATCTCACGGTTTCCTACGATCTGGACATCGGACAAGTGCTTGACTTGCTGCGCGCAGCACCTCCCTCCTGGTTTGAACTCACGCTGCATCAACACATGCCGATGTTTCACATGGAGCACTGCGTCTTCGCCGCGTTCATGTCGCAGGGAAAAACCTCCCTGGACTGCGGTCGTCCCTGTGAAAAGCACAGCGTCAAACTTCGCGACCGCGTAGGCATGGAGCATCCGTTGAAGGCGGACGTCGGCTGCCGGAACACGCTCTTCAACGCCGTGCCGCAGACCGGAGCGAGATTCTTCAGCGATCTGATGCAGGCCGGACTGAGGCACTATCGAGTGGAACTTCTTGAGGAATCGGCCAGCGCTGCCGCACAGGTGATCGAAACATATCAAGCGTTGCTCAGCGGCGCACGCGGCGGCGCCTTGCTCTGGCGCGAACTGCGGGCTCAATCACAACTTGGCGTGACCAGCGGGACGCTGCGAGAAAGATGAAATATGATGTTAAATTTATCTTTTGGCCTGTAAAATTTGGTTTTTGGGGTGGGAAAAAAATCGCCGTAAGGATTCCGCGTGACGTTTCGCCTTCAAAACATCATGGACCTGTGGCAGCATAATCCGCGACCATGACCACCGCATCTCAGCCAAAATTCCATGGAGCTCCATTCCACACCACGCAGTGGACGCGGGTTTGCCTGGCCAAGGCCGATTCGGAGGAAGGGCGCGATGCCTTGGCTGATTTGTGCGATGCTTACTATGAGCCGGTCGTTGCCTATCTGCGCAGGGCGCTACGAGATGCGGATGCGGCGCGTGAGCTGAGCCACGCCTTCTTCGCGGAGATGCTTAAGGGCGGGACGATCAATACGGTGGATCGAGAACGCGGGCGGTTCCGCTCCTATTTGCTGGGCGCAGTGAAACATTTCCTATCTCATCATCGGGAATCCGCACTGCGAATGAAACGCGGGGGCGGAATGACATCAGTTACAATGGACGATGATGAGGTGAATGCAGTTCCAGACGCACGCCAGACCTCCCCCGATGCGGAGTTCGACCGCCAGTGGGCGGTGACTGTGCTCGTGCGTGGGTTGGAGGCGCTGCGTGCAGAATGCAAAGCGAACGGACGCGAGACTCTCTTTGACCAAGTCAAGCCGCTGCTCACCGGCGATGCCGTTCACGGTGAGCAGGCGAAGATGGCGGCGGCCTGTGGCATGAATCTTGAAGCCTTCCGCATGGCGGCCCTCCGGCTGAAAAAACGGCTACGGCTGTGTGTGAAGACAGAGGTGGCTGGCACGCTGGCCGATCCGGCGATGGTGCAGGAAGAGATGCAGGCTTTGTTCGCGGCATTGGGAAGCTGAAAAAACTTTGTTATGTTTTCACCGCGTCACGTCAGGATACAGGTATGAGCGATCCATCAGTGCAGGACAAACGATGCCATCAATGTGGCGCCGAGATGCCCGAGACCGACGGCAGCTTCTGTCCGCGCTGTCTCATGGCTCAGATCATTGAGCCAACACAGGCAGGTGATCAAGCCTCGCCGATGCCGGTCCTCACGCCGGAAGAACTCGCTCCACACTTTCCGCAGTTGGAAGTCATCGCACTCATCGGCAGCGGCGGAATGGGCGCAGTGTTCAAGGCGCGGCAGCCGCAGCTCGACCGCTTTGTGGCATTGAAAATTCTCCCCGTCGAACTCGCCGATCAGCCCGGTTTTTCCGAGCGATTCCAACGCGAGGCACAAGCGCTCGCCAAACTCAGCCATCCGCACATCGTCACGGTGCATGATTTTGGCCGGGCCGGAGAGTTCTATTTCCTGCTCATGGAATTCGTGGACGGAGTAAATCTGCGGCAGGCGATGAAAGCGGGGCGCTTCACGCCGGAACAGGCCCTGGCCGTGGTGCCGCCCGTATGCGAGGCGCTGCAATACGCGCATGAGCACGGCATCGTCCATCGCGACATCAAGCCAGAAAATCTGCTGCTCGACAAAGCAGGCCGCGTGAAGATCGCCGACTTCGGCATCGCAAAGATGATCGGAGAAAATAGCTTGGGCATTCTGCCCGTGAGCACTGAATCCACAGACGAAACACCCGTGCCACATTCGATTGTTGCCGGCACGCCGCAATACATGGCCCCAGAGCAGAAGGCGCATGGCGTCACCGATCATCGCGTGGACATCTATTCACTGGGCGTGGTGCTCTACGAAATGCTCACTGGGGAACTGCCCGACAAGGAACTGCAAGCGCCATCCCGCAAAGTTCACATCGACGTGCGGCTTGACGAAGTTGTCTTGCGCGCGTTGGAAAAGGATCCCGAACTCCGTTATCAACAAGCAATCCAAGTCAAGAAATCCGTTGAGACAATCATCGAACAAGCAAACCCCAATAACAAGGAAGGATCATCAACCATGAAAATACAATTCATCTGCCCAAAATGCAACCAGAGGCTTTCAGTGGATCAAAGTGCGGCGGGAACTCAGGTCAGTTGTCCGGCTTGCTCGGAACTGATGGTGGTGCCATCCAGCGTTGCGCCCCATGCTTCTCCGCCACCCGTGCGCCGCTTTCAACCAAGCCCTCAGGGATATCCAACCATTCCACCTAAGCGAGCCGGAGCGCTGGCCATTTGGGCGCTTGTGCTCGGCATCATTGGGATTGTGCCCGTTTTTGGTTTGGCAACAGGAGTCATTGGTCTGGCACTCGGCATCACGGCGCAGGTCAAGCAAACCACCAGCAA
>JANNQW010000336.1:0-4666 GCA_031400955.1 Verrucomicrobiota bacterium | reverse complement strand
GAAAAGGATCCGGATACCGGCATCGTCCGGCATCTCGACGACCAGTGCATCGGCTGCTCCTATTGCATTCTGAAGTGCCCATATGACGTGCCAAAATTTAACAAAAAGCGCGGCATTGTGCGCAAGTGCGACATGTGCCAGGGCCGTCTTGCCGCCGGGGAAGCACCCGCCTGCGTGCAGGCCTGCCCGACTCAAGCGATAGCCATTCGCATCGTCAAAGTCGAAACCAGACGCGAGCCGCATTCCAAACTGCTGCCCGGTTTGATCAAGTCGGATTACACAAAACCGACCACACGTTACATCTCATCCAAACCCGTGCCGCAGACGGCAGTGGCAGCCGATGCGGAGACTCTGCGCATCGAGGAGTCACACACCCCGCTCGCCGTGATGCTCGTGCTGACGCAGTTCGCGACAGGCGCGTTTGCCTTCGCTCAAAATTCAGCAATGAGATGGATAGGATTCATCACTGCGGTAACAGGCATCGCCGCGAGTGTGCTGCATCTGGGCCAGCCCTTGAAGGCGTGGCGCTGTTTTCTGGGCTGGAGAAAATCGTGGCTCTCGCGCGAGATTCTCGCATTCGGCCTTTTCGCGCCATTGGCGCTGGCTTCAGCGCTGAACTGGTATTCTACGGTCACCGTCACGGTCGTGGGCATGTTGAGCGTGGTCTGTTCCGTCATGGTTTACGTGGACACGCGGCGACCGCTTTGGGCGTTGAAGTGGACCGCGGCACGATTTTTCGGCACCACGCTGATCGGCGGCACGGCTCTCGCGGCCTGTTCAAATCCGTCTTTTGCGACTGCTGCGGTCGTCTGCGGAATGCTGAAGCTCGCATGGGAATCGCTTTACCTCAGCAGCGACAACGCGCACGACCGGTGCGCTCAGCGTTTATTGATGGGTCCGCTGCGCTGGATGCACGGGTCGCGATTCATGCTGGGATTGCTTGGCGCCGCCGTCATGCTTTCCGTTCCGGCCCTGGGATTTGCACTGCTCATGACCGGGGAGATGATGGAGCGGTTAATTTTCTTCCGTGCGGCAGCCGCGTGGAAAATGCCAGGAAACGCATGAAGCTCGCCCTGCCATCCTTGAAACTGCGCGAACGAGACGGCCCGCTCACTTCTCAACTGGTTCGTGAGCCAGCGGGCTTCGGCCTGGGGCAGGTGCCATCAAAACAGAAGCCGGCAGCAATTGTAAAATCCATCTGTGGCTACTGCTCTACAGGCTGCGGTTTGAAAATTCATCTCGATGACAAGGGCCAGGCCATCAACCTCACGGCGGACACGGATTATCCCGTGAACCTGGGCATGGCCTGTCCCAAAGGCTGGGAGGCGCTCACGCCGCTCGCCGCGCCAGACCGCGCGACGACGCCCCTGCTCAACGGTGAAGCAGTGGACTGGGACACGGCGCTCCAGGTTTTCTGCCGGAAGTTCGAAGGCATCATGGATCACCACGGACGCGAGTCAGTGGCGTTCCTCAGCACCGGGCAGATCATGACAGAGGAAATGGCGTTCCTCGGCGCGCTGGCAAAATTCGGCATGGGCATGATTCACGGCGACGGCAACACACGCCAGTGCATGGCCACGGCGGTGATGGCCTACAAGGAGTCGTTCGGCTTCGACGCCCCGCCTTACACCTATTCGGACTTCGAAGAAAGCGACGTGCTGGTGTACATCGGTGCCAACCCTTGTATCGCCCATCCGATCATGTGGCAGCGCGTGGAACGGAACAAGCACCAACCCGAGATCATTGTGATTGACCCGCGCAAGACGGAAACCGCGATGGCGGCGACGCAGCATCTGGCGATCCAACCGAAAACCGATCTGCTGCTTTTCTACTGCCTCGCGCAATGGCTCGTCGCGCACGACTGCATTGTTCCTGGTTTCATCCAGTCACACACAACTGGTTTTGCGGAGTTTGAGATGTTTCTGGAAGACTATCAGCCAGAGAAACACCTCGCCGCGCTTGGTCTGACGGAGAAGCAGTTCGTGCGTTTCGCGAAGAGCATCGCGAACGGCGAGCGCGTCTCCTTCTGGTGGACGATGGGTGTGAACCAAGGGCATCAGGCCACACGAACCGCACAAGCGATTATCAATGTCGCGCTGATGACCGGCAACATCGGCCGCCCCGGCACCGGTGCCAATTCCATCACGGGGCAATGCAATGCCATGGGTTCGCGGTTGTTCAGCAACACAACGAACCTGCTCGGCGGTCATGATTTCACGAAGCCAGAGCACCGCGAGAAAGTAGCGCAGGCGCTGGAGATTCCCGTGCAAAACATTCCGGACAGACCAAGCCTGGCCTACGACCAGATCATGCAAGGCATCGAAGACGGGAAGATCAAGGCGCTGTGGATGATCGCCACCAACGGCGCGCATTCTTGGATCAACCAACAGCGTTTCAAAGACGCAGTAAAAAAACTGGAGTTCTTTGTCGTGCAAGACATGTATACCACTACGGAAACCGCGCTGTGTGCACACCTCATTCTGCCAGCGGCAGGCTGGGGCGAGAAGCAGGGCACATTCATCAATAGCGAGCGGCGCATCGGACTCTCGCACAAGGTTTCCCGCGCTCCAGGGCAGGCCCTGGCGGACTTTCACATCTTCCGGCTCATCGCTGAATACTGGGGCTGCGGCGCAATGTTCCGCAAGTGGACCAACCCGGAAGCGGTGTTCGATTTATTGAAAGAGGTCACGCGCGGTCAACCGTGTGAGTTCACCGGCATCGAAGACTACGCCCACATCGAACGCAGCGGCGGCATCCAGTGGCCGCTGAAAGAAAAGGATGAAGGCGAAAGGATGAAGGATGAAAATCCAGCGCCTCCGATTTCATCCTTCATTCCTCATCTTTCATCCTTTCAACCCGAGCGTCGCTTGTTTGAAGATGGGAAATTCTTCACCCCGGACGGCAGGGCGCGCTTTATTTTTGAAGCACCGCGCGAGGTGCCGGAACCGGCGAATGAAGCTTTTCCCTACGTGCTGCTGACCGGTCGTGGATCATCGGCTCAATGGCACACGGAGTCACGCACGGGCAATTCCGCCATCCTACGCAAGCTGCATTCCACGGAACTGTGCTGCGAGATCAATCCCGCAGACGCGCGTCAACTTGGCATCCGCGATGGCAGCACGCTGCGTGTAAACTCTCGACGCGGAACGTTGGAGGCACGCGCCCGTCTCACGGCAACCGTGCAGCGCGGTCAAGTGTTCCTCCCGATGCATGATGTGCGCGTCAACCAGCTCACGCTCTCAGCATTCGATCCGGTGAGCCGGCAGCCGTCTTACAAACACTGTGCCGTGCGTGTGGAACGCTCCTGACACAGAGATATTCAGTCCGCCTCTGGCCGCGGATCACGTCCCAGCAATTCTCGCAACGCTTCCTTCGGTGATTTACCCTGGTAGAGCATCGCGTAGATTTCATCGAGCAACGGCGTGCTGGCTTCAATTTTTCTCGCGCAACGCCACAGGCTTTCTGTGTTCGGAACTCCCTCGGCCACCATGCGCGTGCTGGTGATGATATCCGTGAGGCTTTTCCCCTGCCCGAGTAATTTACCAACGCGATTATTCCGGCTGTGCTCCGAGTAACACGTCGCCACCAGATCACCTACGCCGCTCAATCCGTAAAAAGTTTCCACTCTTCCGCCTTGTTTCACACCGAATCTCACCATCTCCGCCAGCGCGCGCGTCACCAGCGCGGCGATGGCGTTGTCGCCCAAATTCAATCCGCGCGCGATGCCCGCTGCGATGGCATAAGGATTCTTCATTGCTCCGGCCCACTCCACACCTGTGATGTCGTCACTGGTGTAGCAACGAAACCACGGCAGCGTGAAAACACTCTGAAGTTGAACCGCCACTTCAGTATTTGCCGAGGCCACGACTGCGGCCGATGGCAGGCGCTGCGCAATTTCTTCCGCATGATTCGGTCCCGAAAGCGCGGCCAGCGAATGCTCGTGGAATATCTCCCCGATAATTTCCGACATCTGTTCGCCGGTCTCCAGTTCGATTCCCTTGGTGCACGACAGCAAAACTTCCCCGCCGCCGAACACACCAGCCTTCTTCAACTCACCCGCAACTGAGCGCAATCCCTTCGACGGAATCACGAAAACAGCCAGATCAGCAGTTCTGAGTTCTTCCATCCTGTGCGTCACTATGATTTCACCGGGCAGTTTCAGCGAAGGCAGATACCTCAAGTTCATCCGCGTCTCCTTCATCTCGCGCATGAGCATTTCATCGCGTCCCCAGAGCTGGACGTGCAGTCCGCGCTCCGCCAGCATCGCGGCCAGCGCGGTGCCCCAGCTTCCAGCTCCGAGCACGATGACACTTTTCAATTCGATCCTTTCTTCGCACCGAAGCGATTTTCCGTGCCATTAAGCAGTCGCATTATGTTGGAACGATGCCGCACGAGGACCAGAACGCCCATCACGATGACCAGGCCCAGCAGCACCCAGTTTAAAGTGCCGCGCACGATCATCAACAACGCCATGGCCATGGGCACCGTGACCGCCACGGCGATGGATGCCAGCGCCACATAGCGCGTGAGCCTGAATACGACGATCCATGCCACAAGCCCGAACGCGAGAGAGAAAGGCTCCAGCCCCAGCAGCACTCCCGCAGAAGTCGCCACACCCTTGCCTCCCTTGAAGCCCAGCCAGAAAGTGAACATGTGGCCAAGGACT
>JANNQW010000335.1:0-17605 GCA_031400955.1 Verrucomicrobiota bacterium | reverse complement strand
CGCTCAAGGTCATACCTACAAGCAGGCTGGCGTTGATATACGCGAAGCCGCATCGCTCGTCGGTGACATCGGGCAACTCGTCAAACGCACGCAGAAGCAGCGGCAACTGGCGGGTGCGTTCGGTCTCTTTGCCGCGGCCTATGATCTCGGTGCCTACAAGCATCCTGTGATCGTCACCGGTTGCGATGGCGTTGGCACCAAGATTGAGCTTCTGCTGAAGCACGACCTGCTCGAAGCAGCGGGCAAAGATCTCGTGGCCATGAACGTGAATGACGTGCTGACCACCGGCGCGGATCCGATTTTGTTTCTGGATTACGTGGGCATCGGACGCCTGGACAAAGACAAGATCACGCGCTGCATCGCCGGCATGGTGGAATATCTCGAAGCCTGCGGCTGCATTCTCGCCGGCGGCGAAACTGCGGAGATGCCCGGCATGGTTCCGGAGGGTGTGATCGAGTTGAGCGGATTTGCCATCGGCGCGGCGGAGAAAGAGAACCTCATCGACCCCACCACCATCCAACGTGGCGACGTGCTGGTGGGCTTTCCCAGCGCGGGCTTTCACGCCAATGGATTCAGTCTCGTGCGCCGCGTCATTGAAGCTGAGAAGCTCGAACTCACGGCGGAAGAATATCGCGCGCTGCTCCTGCCAACAAGGCTCTACCACGTCGAGTCCGGCAATTTGCGCAAGAACGTGCCATCGCTCCGCGCCATGTCACATGTCACGGGAGGCGGACTGCCGGAGAATCTCGGCCGCCTTCTTGTTTTTGGAAAACACGGTGCAGAAATCAAGCTGCCGCACTGGAGCAACGGAGTCGTGCAGAAAATTTTGGCGCACGTGGATCCGCAAGACGCCATTCGCACTTTCAACATGGGCTTCGGCTGGGTGGCCATTGTCGGCGCGGAAGATGCGGGCAAGGCGCTGGCCTGTGGCGAAGGAGCCGTGGTGCTGGGGACGATTGACGGGAGCGGAGAGGTGAAAGTAGTTTAGGTTTCCCTGCGTTGTCATCTCATGAAAAAATTCATTATTATTCTCGCTGTTACTGTGATCACGCTCGGGACCACTGTGTTCGCCGCCAATCAGCCTCCCGTGAATGAGAAATGTCCGGTTTGTGGGAAGGATGGCCGCCTGATTTTCCATTCAGTGGTGAAGGCGGAGCGGATCATTTTCGCTACTGCGGATTGCAAAGATAAATTCGACAAGGCACCCTCTGGAAAATATCCGGTGAAGAAAAAGAGCTGAACGGCACCACGGCAGTGAAAGGCTTGCCGGAGCTGTGCAGTTACAAGTATCCAGTCACGAGCAGCGGCCAGGTTCGAGTTTAGCTCAAGTGGGTCGGCAGCCCTCTGCCGATCTTTGGATTCAGAGATGTAGGCAAAGGGCTGCCGCCCTGACGAAGCGGTATGGGGCGCTGCGAATAAAGAATTAGTTTCCCGCCTTGCCATCGGGCTGCTTCCGCGCCATTAATTGCGCCCCCTTTCCAGCGAATGAGCGACCCTATCAGGCACGAGTGCGGAATCGCCGTTGTGCGGCTCCTGAAGCCGCTGGGTTACTATGAGCACAAATATGGCAGCGCGCTCTGGGGCTTGGACAAGCTGCACGCGCTGATGATCAAGCAGCGCAACCGCGGCCAGGACGGCATGGGCATCGGCTGCTGCAAGCTCAACATGGAGCCCGGCCAGCCTTACATGTTCCGCCTGCGCTCCAGCAAGACTAATTCGCTCGAAGATGTCTTCGGCGAGGTCACAGGCGAGTTCAAGGACGTGGCCAAGAAGGTGAACCGTCAGCGGAAACAGACCGCCACCGAGCGCGGCATTGAGTTCCAGCGCTTCGAACGCGATCCGGCGGCGATCAAGCAGCACTTTGAATTTGGCGGCGAAGTCCTTCTCGGTCATTTGCGTTACGGCACCAGTGGAAGCTTTGGAAAGGCGTCCTGCCATCCCTATCTGCGGCGGAGCAACTGGCCCACGCGCAGTCTGCTGGTTCTTGGCAATTTCAACATGACGAACGTCCGCGAGCTGAACGATGTCATGCGCCGCCGCGGCCAGCATCCGGTGGTGGACACGGATACGCAGACGGTGCTGGAGGAGATCGGTTTTCATCTCGATGAAGCCCACACGCTGCTCTATCATGAACTCCGGGGGAAGATGGACGGACTGGATATCCCTGGTGAGATCAGCCGCCGCCTGGACGTGACGCAGGTGATCAAGGACTCGGCAGCCGTTTGGGATGGTGGCTATGCCATCGCGGGAGCCATCGGGAACGGCGATACGTTCGTCATGCGCGATCCCAACGGCATCCGGCCCTGCTTTTATGCCGCGAATGATGAATACATCGCCTTCGCCTCGGAGCGCGCAGCCCTGCGCACGGTCTTTGAGCTCGACCAGGATCAGACAATCGAACTGCCCGCTGCGAACGTGGCGGTGATCAAGAGCGACGGTCGCTTCAGCATCGCGCCATTCGCAGAACCACGGCGGCAGTCGCCCTGTTCGTTTGAGCGCATCTATTTCTCCCGGGGCAACGACGCCATGATTTATGAGAATCGCAAGGCGCTGGGCGAGATGCTGGTGCCGCAGGTGCTCGATGCCGTGGGGAATGACCTGGAAAACACCGTGGTCAGCTTCGTGCCGAACACGGCGGAGACCGCATTTTACGGGTTCATGGACGGACTGCGCAAGCGCCGCCGCGTGGAAGTGAAGGCTGAACTCATCGAGATGATCCGATCGGGCCGCTGTGACGAGGCCAAGCTGGACGAGCTCATCATGAAAAACTGGCCGCGCACCGAGAAAATCGCGCACAAGGACATTAAGAGCCGCACCTTCATCGCGCAGGAACAGGGCCGCGACCTGCTGGTCTCCAGTGTTTACGACATCACCTACGAGGTGGTGAAGCCCACCGACAGTCTTGTCGTGCTCGACGACTCCATCGTGCGCGGCACTACGCTCAAGCAGAGCATTCTGCGCATCCTCGCGCGGACGAATCCGAAGCGCATCATCGTCCTCTCCACCGCGCCGCAGATTCGCTATCCCGACTGTTACGGCATCGACATGGCAGACCTCGGCAAGTTCATCGCCTTCCAGGCTGCCATCGCGCTGCTGAAGGAGCACCAGCAATTTGACGTCATTGAGCACACCTACAGTGCCTGCGTTGCTGAGTTGCGAAAACCGACCGCCGAGCAGCAGAACAAGGTCAGGGCCATCTACGCGCCGTTCACCGACGAGCAGATTTCACGGAAAGTGGCGGAACTCGTCAACCCCGCCAATGGAAAATGGAAGGGCGAGGTTCGCGTGATTTATCAGAGCATTGAAAACCTCCACCGTGCCATCGGCGACGAGTGCGGGGACTGGTATTTCAGCGGGTGCTATCCAACGCCCGGCGGCAATTCTGTCGCCAACCACGCCTTCGTTCGCTACCGCGACGGGCGCAGTGGACGGTCCTACGACTTTTTTGATTAAAATATGAAGATTCTCGTCACTGGCAAAGGCGGCCGCGAGCACGCCATTCTCACCGCTCTGCGCGACAACTCGCCGAACGCGAAACTTTATGCTTATCCCGGCAGTGATGCGATAGCCGAGCTCGCCACCCGCGTGGATGCCAGGGACCTTGTTGATCTGGTCGCCTTCATGCAACGAGAGAAGGTCAACCTCTGCGTTGCTGGCGAAGAGTCCTATCTCGTCAAGGATCGGGGCCTAGCGAATCTTTGCGCCGAAGCCGGCATTCCCTGTTGGGGACCAGTGAAGGAGGCCGCACAACTCGAAGCCAGCAAGCTATTCGCCAAGAGATTTCTCAAGCGTCATGGCATTCCCACCGCCGCCTTCGGTATCGCCCACACGAAGCACGAGGCGCTGCGCGCGATCACACAGTATCCCGTGGTGTTGAAGTTTGACGGCCTGGCCGCCGGTAAAGGGGTCGCCGTCTGCGCGGATGAGGCGTCAGCCGTGGAGTTTATCGACGAAGTTTTCACCCGGCGCGCGTTTGGAGAAGGCGCTTTGTTGATTGAAGAATGTCTCAGCGGTCCGGAAGTCTCCATCTTCGTCTCCATCTGCGAGGATCAATATCACATCCTCATGCCGGCACGTGATTACAAGCGCATCGGCGACAACGATCAGGGGCCGAATACTGGCGGCATGGGCGCGGTCGCTTCCAGAGAGCTGGTGGATGTGGCGATGCTTGCTGACATTGAGGAGCGCATCGTCAAGCCCACAGTGCAGGGGCTGAAGAAGGACGATCTGCGTTACCGCGGCTTTCTTTACATTGGGCTCATGCTCACGCCCGCCGGCCCGAAGGTGCTCGAGTTTAACTGTCGCTTTGGCGATCCCGAAGCCGAGGCCGTGTTGCCGATGGTGCGAGGAGATTTCGCCTGGTATCTGCTCAGCGCCGCGACCGGAGAACTTAAGTCGGGCCTTATTCATTTTGCCGAAGGCTGGAGCGTTTGCGTCATTCTCGCCAGTGCCGGTTATCCCGCCACCTCGCGGAACGGTGACAAAATTGACGGATTGACCGGTCTCAATGGGACGAGTGTGTTTCATTGTGGCACGAGGAAAAACGGTGATGGCGCATTTGAGACCCACGGCGGGCGTGTCCTGGCGGTTGTTGCACAGGGGGCGACTCGTGCCGCAGCACGTGGTAGTGCCTATGAAACCGCGGGAAGGATCAACTTTGATGGCCGTCAACTCCGAACGGACATCGCCAATCTGTAGTTTTCGTAACAGAGATTTTCAGGCTGGCAGCCTGAAAGCATTCGACAAATAGGAGGTATCTTGCTAATAGTGAAACCTTTGCGGGTCGATTATTCATAATTTCCATGCCCCTGAGCATCAAACGCATTCAATTTTTTTCTCTGCAATCACTTTCTGTCATGGCGCTTTTGACGTTATGCGGGGTGGCGCGTGCGCAGGTTGGGGTTGCTCCTTCACAGACGGGAATGTTATTTAATGACATCCGCGCTCGTGCTGATCAGGTTCGCAACGGGGCGTCCAGTCAGAACACGCAATCGGGCCCGTCAACGGGGACTGAAGGGGTCTATACGTTTGACGAGAGCCAATACACCAGTCTGCAATATGACCGGTATGGAATGCCCGTGGCGTCTGGATACGACGCATTATCGCGCCAGGTGGGCACGCCTTCGGCGGGTGGCATAAACTCCACGAGCAACACGCGAAGAATTCCAGGAGGGGGATACGGCTCCAATGGCGTTTATTCGTCCACGAGCACATTTTTTGCTCCGACTTATATCTCTGATCCATTTCTTTCTGGACGTCGCAATATAAAGCTCGGCCCGGTCAATATTGGCTTGGGCTTGTCAGGTGCGGTGGAATACAACGACAACGTCTTGCGCGGCAGCGCAACCCGCGGCGCCACCCCGAATACGAGCGCAGTCGCCAACACGGGCACGAATACGACCACGGATGTCAATGCGCGCTCACTCACGGGCAAGATCAGCGATTTTATTGGGAGTGCTTATTTAAGTGTGGATCTGAACTACCCGATCTCAGAACATAACCGCCTCACGTTCACTACCAGCATTGGAGTGAGCCAGTACCTCAATCATCCAGAACTGTCTGGAAACAGCAACGGAATCAACTTGACGGTTTTACCGGGAAGCACCTTGAGTTTTGATGTTATGGTGGGGAAGGTGGTCTTTGTCTTCTATGAGCGCATGTCGGTCCAGCCCGGTAGCCGGGATTCATTCAATTTGGATAATAACTATGTATTCGGCACCTTTCAGAATGATGCTGGCATTGGGATGAACTGGGCCATCAATTCTCAATTGAGTCTCTCGTTGAACTTCAACCGTTCTGACACTTTTGCATTGGATGAAATCGACAAACGGTATAATCGCACCGTGAATTCCGTGTCTGGCTCGCTCGCTTGGACGCCTAGCGGGACTTGGACGATAGGCCTTGAAGGCAGTTTTTCGTTGATCGACTACAAGGAGAACTTTAACAATGACGGCAAAACTACGAGTGTTGGAGCTTTTGTTGTGCTTCCGCTGACAAAAAATACGAAAATACGAGTCGCCGGGGGGATTCAAATATCTGACTTCGATTCACCGCCTGCGTTCACGCGCACTGTATCCGATCAGGATGTGCTTAACTCGCAGACATCGATTACGAGTCTAAGTGATCAGATAGCGGCGATCAACGTGAATGCGACTGATCCGGCGCAGGTCAAAGCTGCGCAGACGCAAGTCGCGGCGCTCCAGAATCAACTCACTCAGGCACAGGACACGCTCGCGCAGCAGACGGCCACGAAAACCAGCGAAGATACGACGTTCAACTCCCAAGCCTTTGACGGGAGTGGCAGCCAGAGTGGACCCTACTATAATGTCGTTATTTCCAATCAACTCAACGCTCGCATCTCGCAGCAGCTTTCATTTGGTCACGAGTCTTCATTGAACAATACGTCCAATGCTTCCACTGCTGACTATGTGAGTTATGGGATGAGTATCATCGCGTGGCGCGGGGCGCGTCTCTCGCTTAATGCTTATTATGAAGACACCGTGCAGTCTGGTGGCAACCTCAGGGAGGATCTCAAGCAATACGGGGTTGATATCAGTCTCATCCACCGCCTCGGCGAGCATCTCACGGCGGGCATTGGCTATCATTATGGCAATTTTGATTCGGCGCTGCCTCTGCGCGACTACACTCAGAGATCCTACAGTGCCAACCTCAGTTACCAACTGAGCGGCAAGTGGAATGTTGGGCTTGGATATCAATTTTGGGATACCGTTGCCGATAATCCGGGTCAGTCATACACCCAGAATCAGATTATACTTTCGACCAATTACAATTTCTGATATTGAACGCGGTTGAGATTAGTGCGTCGAAGTCAGGCATAATACCAGACATATGAAAACAGTAGCAGCCGTTATTTCATCTGTATTTTTTATCTCCGCAGCTTCTTGGTCGCAAGACCCGAAGTTTCGGGATGCGCAACCGCAACGAACTGGGACTGCTTCCACTGGAAGCCAGGCTACCGATGATAGCAATGCCGCCGCGTCTCGCATCAGTTCGATGGAAGCACTGGATGACTCTATCCCGCTCCGGGTGGGCTACCGGGTCAGCTTGCGCATCGTCGAAGACAAGGACAAGACTCTTAGTCTTCTCGTGCAGGATTCGGGTGATATTGTGGCGCCTCATTTGGGTCTCGTTCGTGCCGCCGGGCGAACTTGCAAGAATGTCGCCTTTTACATGAAGCGGGAGCTGGAGAAGCAGTATTTTCAACAGGCTACGGTGATTGTCTCGATTGAGCTGATTCCACGCCCGATCAATGGCACCGGCATTATCGGGCCTAATGGGCCCGAGGATATTTTTACGGTATTCGGCCAGGTGGCACGCCAGGGGAAATACGAGATGCTTCCCGACGAGGAGTTGACCATCAGCCAGGCCATCCTTCGGGCTGGCGGATTCGCTCAATTTGCCAAGACGAAAGACGTGCGGATTATCCGCAAGGTGAAGAACCAGGAAAAGCCTGTTGTGATTCACGTCAACGTCAATGACATCATGACCAAAGGCAGGCTGCATTTGGACATTCCTGTTCGCCCGAACGACGTGATCATCATCAATGAAAAAACGGTCAACTGGTAATGGTTGGTCCATTTTTTAGTTAGCTGCATAATAAATCATGTATTCTGCCTGCAGATTGCTGCTTGTTGTCGCTTTTTGCTGTGCGGGTTGTGATCGTGACAAGAATAAGTCGAAAAAGGCAGCTTCTGGGGCTGACGGTTCTGTTGCGGTTGGAAAATTGGTCATCACACCGCCCAGCATGGAAATCCCCAAGGGGAGCGCGCATGAGGCTGGAGAGGGTTTTTTTGAGCAGCAATTAGAAGTGCTAGGAGGGGCTGAAGTCCGCCGGCAGGCTGAAGAAATTCTGCAAAAAAAATCCCCTGAGATCAAAGCTGTGCCTGTGGCCGTGCAGTTGGCGCGAATGAAGGGAAGCAATATTGTTAGCATCGTCGGTCGTGGCGACTCTTCTAAATATCGTGCCGCGCTGGTGGATGCGATAATGGAGGCTTACGTCAATTTCGTGTGTCCTCCCGAGACGGAACTGGCGGCGAAATCCTTGGCTGACGCCAAAAGCGCTGAAAAAAATCTGCAAGAGGCTGAGAGAGCCTGGACTGCGTTTCGCTTGGAGAATGACCCGACGCGCTTGAGTTCCGATTTGTCTGCTGCGGAGCGCAGCCAGAAGCGCCTGGCAGTGGCGATCTCATATTATGAGCAGGAACTGAACATGACTGCTAAATTGACACTGGAACAGGATATCCGACGTAGGCAGGCTTCCCCGAGCCTTCCGTCGGAGATGTCAGCGGAACTCGCCGCTCTGGTCCGCACCACATTGACGGTCGCAGAAATTGCCTATCTTTCCGGGTTGAAAGGGACGAGTGCTCCGGTCACTGAGGCTGCGCGCAAGGAGGCGGGAAAAGATCGTGAAGAAAGGGTGCGTTCGATTCGCAAGCAGTTGGAGATAGCCAGAGACCTCTCAGCCACCACGGCAGTTGAAATTGTCCGATTACAATCGCTTCGCTTAGAGTCCGACAAGCTTCAGGCAAGTCACCAAGCTGCAGGTGCAGAATACGCTAAGAAAAAATCTCTCGAAAAAATGATTGGCGGAGGTCTGAACAATACTGCTCATCCCATGATCTCCATCATCGAGTATGCATCTAAAACCAAGGGAGCCTGATCTTGTCCCGGGCGGTTTGCTAAAAGCACTTCCAGAATTTCAAAATCAGTCTATAATTACTGGCCGAGCACTATAAATATACCATGGACGACTTAGACATGCCTATCACATCAGCCTCGACGCTGAGCCGGTTTCATGAAACATCCGCCAAGTTTCAGCGCTACAAGATACTGCTCCGTCGGCGCTGGTGGTTCTTGCTTCTTACTTCGGCCATCGCCATCTGCGTCCAGACGTTGCGCATTACTGGGAAGCCCATTGAGTTTTTCGCTCTTGGCAAAGTTCTCGTTGGCGCCCAAATAATCACACCCGACCCGCAGAAGCAGGTCGTCTCCAACCAGCAGGGTAGTGACATTTACGGAACTCAGATTGAAATTATCGAGAGCAACGAATTGCGTCGACGTGCCTTGGAGCGCGTCCGCAGCATGAATCCGGAACTCAAGGAAATTGACGTCGAAATCCGAGTCTCTCAGACAAAGGGATCCTCTATTCTCAATGTCGCCGGAGTCGGGGAGGATGGTAAATACACCAAGATATTTCTCAGCGCACTCCTCGATGAATACGTCGCCTTTCGCAAGGAGATGATCGAAAAGTCACTTGGATCAGCCATGAACAAGGTCATTGAAGAAGTGCTCTCTCGTGAAAAACAAGTGAAGGAAAAATCAGATCGCCTCAACGACTACCTACAGAAAAACGATCTGGTTGTTTTTGAAGGCGGTCGCAGCCGTGCCGCGGAATACCTGCAGCAGTTGCAGGATTCACTGGCAAAATATAAGTCGGAGCTTAAAACGATGGAAAAACTCCAGATGGATGACTACTTGCGAGCCAAGGCAGCGACGGCAAGTGGAACTACGCCGAGTGCACCCGCTGATACAAAAAACGCCGCGACAGCCGGTGATATTCCTCGTTCCGATGAGGCCTTTGGTGGGTTTGCCAACTCGGAAAAGGACTATTTAAAAGCGCTGGCTGATTCCAAGCTCCTTCAGTCTCAGCGGCTGGCCATGCTCAAAAATTTTAAGGAAGCTCATGAGGCAGTTAAAGATATTGATGAAAAAATCACCAATCAAGAATCTCTCATTGAGATTTACCGTCAGGCAAGCTTGGAAGACTGGGGGCGCCGCACCGCCGGGCTCAAACTGAAGATCAGTTCATTTGAGGAACAGATTCTCGAACAGACCGCCAAGGCTCGCGAGGCCAATGACAAGATCGTCCAGCACTTGATTTTAAAAGGTGAATACGACCGTTCCAATGACGATTACAAGGATTGGAAAAAGACGCTCGACCGGCTCGATGCCGGCCACGTCATTAACTCGGACAATATTGCCATCATGGAGCGGCCAACCATCGCTGTAGAGGTAAAGCCTGAATACGTTTTACCGTTGATTCTTGCGCTTTGCATGGGACTTGCTGCTGGCTCCGTCATCTTGTTGCTCTTCGACCGTCTTGACGACCGCATGAACTCCATCAGTGAGTTTCAGGCCCTGTTCCCGAAGGAGTCTATTATTGGCCAGATTCCCGAGCAGAGTGGTCATGGAGATGTCAGTCTGCTTGGTCCCAACGACGACCGTCACCTCTACGCTGAAGCTTTCCGCAACCTCCGCTCTTCAATTCTCTTCAAAAACTGGAGGGGAGGCAAGCCTCCCAAGCTCATCCTCATTACAAGCGCAGTGCCCAATGAGGGTAAGACGACCACCGTGGCTAACTTCGCCGTTACCCTTGCATTCGGTGGCGCACGGGTGCTATTGGCCGATGCCGATCTTCGGCGGGGTGGTCTGAACGAACTCTTTAAAAGCAGCGCGACTCCCGGATTTTCCGAGGTGCTTAACGCAAATCTCAACTGGCGAGATGCGGTTCAGGAAACCGGCAACAAGGGGCTGCACCTTCTGCCGCGCGGCGAAGCACAGAATCTTACCTCAGAACTGTTTCTTTCACCACTTGCTCAGAACGTCCTTCGCGAGATGGCTGAAGCCTATGATTATGTCATTTTTGACAGCGCACCCGTTCTAGTTGCCGATGACACGGCCAGTTTCGCGCCGATGGTTGACGCCACCATGTTTGTCGTTCGCATGTCTTCAACCATTGCCCGCCTGAGCGCCAAGGCTCTTGATCAACTTTATGACCGTCAGGTCAATGTGATCGGAGTAATCCTTAACCGTTCCAGCACCAGCTTGAAGGAATACACTTATTACAACTACGCCAGTTACTACGCCATGACTCCTGAAAAGGAGGTCAAGACTGTCAATGCACCCACCGAGGCCTAAAAATTTGCCTGTCGTCAATCTATTTTGGGTGCGCGGCTTTATTCCCAGGGGATAAACTCATCCGGTATTTTCGACTCAAAGCTCATCAAGTCGCTCGTAATCGGATGCGTGAATCCGAGTTTCCATGCATGGAGCATGAGTCGTGAGGTCGGCAAGATTTGTCGCTGTGGTTGCGCGTAAATTGTGTCGCCGAGGATCGGGGTTTTGAGGCACTCGCGCAGGTGGACGCGGATCTGGTGGGTGCGACCGGTAAGAAGGTGGCATTCGATGAGCGCGCAACCTTGATGAATGGAGATGCGCCGCCATTCAGTGATGGCTTCCTTGCTGATAGAGGGGTTGGTCAGAACGGTCATGCGCTTGCGTTCGACCGGATGGCGGCCGATGCGGTTCTCGATCCGGCCCGATTCAGTTGCGGGAATCCCGTTGGCCGCGGCCAGATAAATCTTCGTGATGCGCCGTTCACTGAAAGCATGCGTCAGGCGTGCATGAACCAGATCGTGCTTCGCCGCGACAAGGCAGCCACTGGTTTCTTTGTCGAGTCGGTGAACAATTCCGGGGCGCAGTTCGCCACCGATGCCGCTGAGGTTTTTGCAGTGGTGCAGCAGTGCGTTGACCAGCGTGCCATCGGGGTTGCCCGCCGCAGGATGGACGACGAGACCAGCCGGCTTGTTGACGACGATGAGATGCTTATCCTCGAAAAGGATGTCCAGCGGGATATCCTGCGGCAGCGTCGAGACTGGCGTAGCCTCAGGGATGGTTACCGTGATGCAGTCGCCCAACTTAAGGGCTGCGTTGGGTTTGACTGCTGAGTCGTTCAGACGGATGTGCCCATCCCTAATGAGCGACTGGATGCGAGTGCGGGAAAGGTCAGGCAGGCGAAATTGCAGAAAATGATCGAGGCGCTTGTGGGCCGATTCATGCTCGCAGACACTGATTTCCATGGGGCAGGATGGCTGCTAGCGACATGCCTGCAAGGAGCGAAACCAAATCCTTATTGCGGGGTTAGAACGCTGAAGCGTGCAGAATGAGGCTAGTCGGAAGCGTTTTCTTGGGAAAATTACCATAATTAACTTCTTTTTACTGAATTTCTTGGTCAGTTCGGGAATTGTCTGATAAATGTCTCTATCTATCTCTTCAATTGAACAGCGCTGAACATCCACAATATTTAAGCACCTGCCCTGCTTGTGAAGGGGTTTTGGACGTGACTGCGTTCGAGCCCTACAGCAAGGTGATGTGCCCGAATTGTGGTCAGACGGTGCGTGTGAGGCGAAAGTTCGATCACTTTATTATTAACAAGCAGATCGGGGAAGGTGGAATGAGCCGGGTGTTCGAGTCAGCCGACCAGTTGCTCGGGCGGCTGGGAGCGTTGAAAATTCTAAACCGTCACTACAGTCGTGATGGCGCGAGGATGGCCCAGTTTGAGCGTGAGGCACAACTTACCGCAGCGGTGACACACCCTAACGTGGTGAAGGTCTATTCCGTGGGGCGCGATCAGGGAAACTTCTACATTGCCATGGAACTGGTGGGAGGCGGAAGTCTTGAACAGCGGATTGCAGACAAAGGGCATATTGAGGAACGCGAAGTGCTGCGCGTGGGTCTGGCGGTTGCCGAAGGATTGCGCGCGGCGTATCGCGAGGGGTTGATCCATCGTGACGTGAAGCCGGCGAATATTCTCTTCACCGAGGATGGCACGCCCAAGATTGTGGATTTCGGTCTCGCTTTATTTCACGAGCGAGATGTGGATGATTCCGGCGAAATCTGGGCCACTCCCCACTATGTGGCACCGGAAAAGGTGATTGATGATCGCGAGGACTTCCGCAGTGACATGTTCAGTCTGGGTGCCACGTTGTTTCATGCGCTGACAGGCAGGCCACCGCACAAGGCCAACACGAATTCACTTTCAGAACTCAAACTGATCAAGAGTCGGCAGGTGAGTTTAACCGGGAGGGTGATGAAGTTTTCACCGCGCACCTGTAAACTGGTTGACCGCCTTCTTGCCCTTGCTCCAGAACAGCGGTTCCAAAGTTACGATGAACTGGTCGTGGCTTTTCGTGACGCGGAGACTTTCCTTGGCTACGCCATCCGGGGCACGCGCACCCGCCGGCAGAAGGCGGCATTTATTGTGATCGGTGGCGTGGCGGCAGCACTCACCGTTCTGGCCATGCTGCCACGTGCTTCTGACTCGAAGGCCAAAATTGTTACCACACAAGCGGGATCTGAAAATCTCTCTGACTTGGGGCAGACCCTGGCATCCGGGGCGAAGGGGGCAGCTGAGGTCTTCCGCAATGCTAGGGAGAAACTGGTGCAAGGCGATTATTCCGAGGCGGGCAGGATGTTCAACGAACTCGTCAAATCGGATCTGACCAAACCATACACGAGAAACTTGTCGAGATTCAATGCCGCGATCTGTGCCATCGTCACCGGTCGACGTGATGCTGCCGTGCGATACTTTCAGGATATCAGCAAGGACGCAGATGAAGAAATCGACGTGGGCGGCGTGGAGATGAAAGAATTCTTCAGACGGTTCGGCCGTCGTATGGCGAATGGGCTCGGCCTGGACGCCTCAAGGTCGGAGACGCACCCGCCCTATAGCACCACCAACGAGGAAGCACTGGCCTACCTGGTTCACGGCCTCGCTCAATGGCACTTTGGCGACCCGCGCGTGGCCGCTGACTGGATTGAGGCTTTCAATTCTTGTGAGCCGGGCAAGGGATTCGAGTGGGTCAGTTCCTACAAAAACCTGACCGCGCTGTATCTCGGAGACTTCAATGCCAGCCGCGCACTGGGTGTGCGTCCGAACGAGCCCTATTCCAGCCTTGAGGAGGCTCGTGACGACTGGAAGCGGACGGAGTCAATCATTGTCTCGCTCAAGACTGAAGGAACCCTTCGCCGTCATCTTACGGCCCGCAGCCATTTTGCTCTGGAGGAAATCTCGCGGCTGAAGCGTGAATTACAGGCCCGACTGGTAAAGAGACAGAGTGAGACACGCCAGCGCGAACTGGCTCAGTTAAGCGAGTTGTTGTCCAGTCTGCCCGCGTTGACGCACAATTATGATTTTGGCAGGGTGGTGGAATTGCTCAAGGAGACGAGATTCGAGTCCCCTGAGGTCCAGGGTGCCGTTGCCAATAAGCTTTATCTCTGGTCAAGGGCGCAGGACTTTGTCGACCAGCTGGTATTGGACGTCAACGCCAAGGGATTCACTGGGAGCATAGCCCGTCGCAGTGGCGCGCCCTTGCAGGGGCGCCTCACGAAGATGGATCGCAATAAAGCCACGCTCACTCTGCCCCGCGGTGAATTGATCGTGCCTACGGGCACCATCGCTCCAGACACGCTGGTCTCGATGGCCCAGGGATTTTGCGCACCCATCCGGGATTCCACTGAATATTACCGGCGACAGGAGATGATCGCCGTCTTTGCAAAGCTTCAGGGTCTCGACCACATGGCTAACACAGTGGCAGCTCAACTGATGGAAGAAAATCGCGCATTCCGTCAGCGTTGGACGCTGTTGGAACAGAGCGGTTCGTGACAAGAACTGTGACTATGCCTGATTGCGGGAGCATGGAGGATCTTGCCTCGTTTGTGAAAGTCACGCTGGGCGGGCGATGGCAACGCGAAGTGGCAATTTCTGTTAGTTGCAAGTTGCAAGGGTAGTCGCTTATGCATCATGCTGCATCACATCATATAGCAGCAAGTCATCATGTCCTCCTCCACGAGCCGCCTTGCTTGGATCGACGTTCTTCGCGGACTTGCGGTGGTGGGCATGATCGAGACACATGTTATCAATGCCTTTCTTGACAAGTCTTTTGACTCCGCGCGCTGGATGCATGAGTTGAAGTATTACGACGGTCTTATCGCGCCCGGCTTTTTCTGGATCGCGGGCTATGTGCAGGGGCTGGCCATTCGGCGACTGCACCGCGACGACAAAACTGTGGTCACGTTGCGCAGGCTTCAGCGTCTCGGCTTGATCGCTCTCGTCAGCTACCTGCTGCATGTGCCGTGGAATTATTGGATGAAGGGAGACTTCTCCGCAGAAAGCTGGCGCATTTTTTTGCAAACGGACGTGCTGCAATGCCTGGCGGCGAGCCTAGTCATCATCATGTTCATCGGACAACTTAAACGGACATGGTTTGATGCCGTGTTGTTTCTGTTGGCGCTGATCGTGGTGGGGTTGGCACCGTGCGCTGCTGGATGGCATACGGGTTTCATGCCTCTGGATGCGTGGCTGCATTACGAGACCGGCTCACTCTTCCCGCTGTTCCCGTGGTTTGCCTTTGCAGCGGCGGGCGCGCTGGCATCGCGCTGCGAACCGCGAGCGGTGATCAATCTCCCGCTGGGCATGGCGTTCATCATTGCGGGCTATGTCTTTGAGCCGCAGCATTATCTTTATCAGCATCCCGCCTTCTTCGTGGAAAGGCTTGGCTATTTGCTGATTATCGTCTGGCTGGTGATGCGTGGTTCAGCCTGGCTGGCACCGCGCTGGTTGCAACTCGCGGGCCGTGAATCACTGCTCGTCTATGTGGCGCATCTGATCATCATCTATTCTTTGCCGATCGGCGGTGTGCCGCTGGATCAACACATCGGGCGCACGCTGTCGCTTCCTGCGGCGGCGCTGTCGTTTGTCGCGCTGCTCACGGTGTGCCTCGGGCTTGCTTGGTTGAACGAATGGCGCAAGGCGCGGGTGACCGTGAAGGGCGCTCAAATCAACCGGACGTAATACTTGCCCGGCAAGGGCTTGATGACGCGCTTCATCTCCAGTTTCATCAGGATGGCGTTGACGGTGGATGAGGGCAGACCGCTGTTGGAGGTGATGTCATTCACATGCGTTTCATCGGTTCCGATGGCGGCGTAGACAGTGGCTTCTTCGCCGGTGAGCGTTGTGCCGGGCTTCGCTACTTCCATTTTCGGGGCGTTGGGCTGAGTTGGAAAGAGCGACATCAGGTCATCGAGCACGTCCGCGCCATCCATGATGAGTTTGGCACCTTGCTGGATGAGGCGGTTGCAGCCGTGCGAGGACGGACGGTCAATTCCGCCGGGCACTGCGAAGACGGCGCGTCCTTGTTCGACGGCTTGCTGCGCGGTGATGAGGGCGCCGCTGCGCGCGGGGGCTTCAGTGAGGATGACGCCGCAGCTCCAGCCGCTGACGATGCGATTGCGCAGAGGGAAGGATTGTTTGTCCGGCGGATAGTCGACCGGGAATTCGCTGACGACCGCGCCGTGTTCTGCGATGCGGTCTGCGAGCGCGGCGTTTTCCGGCGGATACAGTTTGCCGATGCCTGAGCCGATCACGGCGACGGTGCGGCCTTTGCCGGCCAACGCGCCTTCGTGGGCAGCGGTGTCGATGCCGCGGGCCAGTCCGCTGATGATGGTGTAGCCGGCGTAGGCGATTTGAAACGCGAGCTTCTTGGTCACGTTCAGTCCGTATTGTGTGGTGTGGCGGGAGCCGACGATGGCGATGCCGTGATGGTCGCGTTCCGTGAGCTGGCCGCGAATGTAAAGCACGAGCGGCGGATCGTGAATTTGCTTGAGGAGTTTCGGATAGAGCGCGTCTTCCTGGGTGAGGATGGTGAGTTTCTCCTCCTTGATGCGGCGCAGTTCACGTGTGAGATCGATGGTGGTTTCCCAGGTGGTGATGGTGCTGGCTAGGTCTTCACCGAAGCCGTTGACCTGGGAAAGCTCGCGGGCCTTCGCGGTCAGGATGCGCTCCGGGGTATCGAAAACTTCGAGAAGTCGACGAACGCGCACCGGGCCGATCTTCGGCAGCAGGTTGAGGGCGAGATAGGCTTCGGTGCGAGTCATGGTATGAAGTAGCAGCCGACGTAAGGAGACTCAAACTCTTCTTCTGCGGACGGCGTCTTGAACATCCATTTAGTGCCTCCTCACGTCGGCAGCTACGAGTGCCATTATTTAAAATCTCAATCCCTTGATGGCATTCGTGATGTGCTCTGCGGTCACATCGTGGCTGACGAAGGCGTCGCCGAAGGCGCGGAGGAGGACGAAGCGGATTTTACCTTCGCTGAATTTCTTGTCGTGCTTCATGTGGTCGAGGATGACCTCAGTGCTAATCTTTTCCGGGAGCTGCGTGGGGAGTTCGAAGCGTTTGATGAGATGGGTCAGCGTTGCCACGGCGGCACTGGAGAGCCCTGCTACTTCCGAAGAGATGCGGACGGCGGCGATCATGCCAAGGGCGATGGCTTCACCGTGGAAAAGTTCGCCGAAGCCGGCACTGGCTTCGATGGCGTGGCCGATGGTGTGGCCGAAGTTGAGCAGGGCGCGTTCGCCGGTGGTTTCGTGCTCGTCTTGCTCCACGATGCGGGCTTTGATTTCGACATTGCTTTTCACGAGTTCGGTGAGACTGCCCTGGCCGTCGGCGACGGCGGTGATGGCATCGAACATCGAGGCGTCGCGGATGGCGGCGTGTTTGATGACTTCGGCGAAGCCTTCTTGATAGACCCGCTGCGGCAAGGTTTGGAGGGTGTCGATATCAGCCAGCACCAGCGTAGGCTGAGTGAAGGTGCCGAGGAGGTTCTTGCCTTCGGGGGTGTTGACGCCGGTCTTGCCGCCGACGCTGCTGTCGACTTGCGAGAGCAGGGTGGTGGGCGCTTGAATGAAGGGGATGCCGCGCAGAAAGATGGAGGCGGCGAAACCGGCTAGGTCGCCGATGACGCCG
>JANNQW010000334.1:0-4157 GCA_031400955.1 Verrucomicrobiota bacterium | reverse complement strand
GCCGGTGCTGCCGAGCGCAAAGAAGAATTTTCCGGCGGCAGAATCAGCAGGCGGCGCTGGTGGTTCCGGCATGAAGTGAAAGAAGAAAGTGAGTCCGAAGACGACGAACAGAAGGCCGAGCAAGGCTCCGGCGATGTTGGGAATGAATTTCATGATGTTGGTTGGTTTACGTTTGGTAAGGGGTGATGAGTTGAGGTAAAAGAGCAACATCCTCGGAGGTTTCGCAATGCAAAAGTGGGTCGGCGGCCCTCCGCCGACATCAACTGTAAGTTGGCAGGGGGCTGCCGACCCACTTCACTCCCACTCAATGCTCGGCGGAGGTTTTGTGGAAATATCGTAGAGCACGCGGTTGATGCCTTTGATTGAGTTCAGGATTTTATTCGACGCGGCGAGCAGCATGACTCACGCAAACAATCCCGGCAGCCACGCCGCCAGCGCCTCGCGGGGAAAACCCAGGCGCAACGGCCCTTTCTCGCTCGGGCTGGTAAGATGGCCGCTGTCCAAAAGCCCACGAATCACGGTCTGCGCCGTGCGCGCGCTTTTGCCAATGATTCGCGCGGCATCTCCGCGCGGCATCTCGCCGCGCAAGGAAACTTCCGGCAGCAGATGGCGGCCGCCTTTGGGCAGATCACCTGTGGCTTCTGAAAGCTCCGCGTAACCTGTGATCCGGCGTGCCAAGGAATCTACGGCGAGGCGTTCTGCCATGAAATCAAGCTGGTCCACGCAGGTCTCCAGATAAAACCGACAGAACTCCGCCAGCGCCGTCTCGGACAAATAACCGCGACCATCCGCATCATGTCGGCGTTTTCCATCCGCCGCGGATAATGCCGCGCGATAATCCTCCAGCCGCCGCGCTAGGCCGCGCGAGACAGACCACAGCCCGTGCGCATGAACGCCACTGCGCCAGTGCCACGCCTGGCTGAATAGCCGGGCCACCCGCCCGTTCCCATCCGCGAAAGGATGTATCCACGCCAGCCGGTGATGCGCAGCCGCGCAGGCCACGAGACTGGCACCCGTGTCCGCAACCAGCTGACGATAACTCAGGTCAAAACGATCCATGAACGCCGAAAGCTTTTCATGTTTGGGCGCGAGATGCTGTCCCACGGACACATTGAACCCGCGCCATTGCCCCGGTGGCACGGGGTGGCTTTTTCCATCATGCCCTTTCACCAACCGCGCGCTGGCCGGCAGTGCATCATAGAAAATAGCATGCAATCTCTGAATAAAGACCGGCGCGGTGATGTCTTCATTCGGCTGCTCGGCCAGATCCTGCTCCATCTCCGACTGCGTGTGCAAGTGCGCCAAGTGAAGCTGCTGCAACTCCCGCCGCTCCAGTCTGCCAGTGGTCGCGCCGCGCAGCACGGCATCCAGGTCCGCTGGCGAGGTGTGATGTCCCTCAATAAGGTGAGAGTAGTAGCTGTTCATCACCCGCACCACCTGCGCCAGCCCGCGCGCCGTGACTGGATGCAGCGCCCCTCCAAGCCGCTCCGCCCGTCGCACTACCTGCCAGCCCAGTGACGCAAGACTGCCGTCACGGTCCGCAGACAGCAACGGTTCCATGTCCGAGGGATTGTCGTAGAAGCGGGGCATGAGGGTAAAAATTGCCGATCTGTTTATCGGTGTTGTTTAAAGCGTATCTCCCAGAGTATCATAGGCATTATGGATCGCAAACAACTAGAATCCAAATGAAATTGCCGATCTGACTGCCGATCGCCAAGTCCAGCCTGGTCAAACCCATGCAGCAGATTCTTACCCTCATGATGCAGAAATCCGCCGACATCAGTCATTGAAAATCGGCAGTGGGCCGCCAACTCACTCCCATTCAATGCTCGCCGGCGGCTTCGTGGAAATGTCGTAGAGCACGCGGTTGATGCCCTTGACCGAGTTCAGAATTTTGTTCGACGCCGCGCGCAGGACTTCATACGGAAGTTCTACCCAGTCGGCGGTCATGGCGTCCTCGCTGACGACGGCGCGCAGGCTGATGGCGGCTTCGTAGCTGCGTTCGTCGCCTTTCACGCCCACGGTTTTTACGGGCAACAGCGCGGCGTAGGCCTGCCAGACGCGTTCATATTGACCGCTGCGGCGCAGTTCCTTGATCCAAATATCATCAGCAGCGCGGCAGATCGCGAGCTTCTCCTGGGTGATCTCGCCGGGCACGCGAACCGCGAGTCCCGGGCCGGGGAACGGATGCCGCCACAGCGCGTGATGCGGGATGCCGAGGCTCGCACCCAGCGCGCGCACTTCGTCTTTGAAGAGTTCCGCAAGAGGCTCCAGCACCTTGCCCTGCGCCTTGAGTTCCATGATGCGATCAACGCGATTGTGATGCGTTTTGATCACGCTGGCAATGCTGCCGCTGGTGGCGCTTTCGATCACGTCGGGATAAAGCGTGCCCTGCGCGAGCAGTTCCACATTGTCCGCCACGCCCCAGAACACATCGACAAACAGGTTGCCGATGATCTTGCGCTTTTGCTCGGGATCGGTCACGCCCTTGAGCGCGCTGAGGAAACGCGCGCTGGCATCGACGACTTCGATGGGCACGCCGACTTCTTCAAACTGGGTTTTGACTTGAGCGGTCTCGTTCAGACGCATCAAGCCGTTGTCGATGTAGATCGCCCGCACTTTCACGCCTGCGCGCTGTAAGAGCACGGCGAGCACGGTGGAATCCACGCCGCCGCTGACGCCGCAGATCACTTCGCGGTCGCCCACGTCGTGTTTGATCTGCGTGAGCATCTGCGCCTTGAAAGCCTGGATGTCGAACTTCGCGAGCTTCGCGCCAGTGTTGGTGAGGAAGTTGCGCAGGATCGCCGTGCCTTCGTGCGAGTGCGTGACTTCCGGGTGAAACTGAATGCCAAAGCAGGTCGGGCTCCACTGCAGCGCCACGGGCACGCCGTCTTCGTTGGTCGCGATGACCTTCGTTTCGCCGCCGCGATCCTGGCAGGTGTCGCTGTGGCTCATCCAGACCTGCGATTCGTGCGATACGCCCTTGAACAGCGCGCAGTCCTGCGCGACCACGAGCTTCGCCGGACCATACTCGCGCGTGACGCCGGGCTTCACCGTGCCGCCGTGCTTGATGTTGAGCAGTTGCATGCCGTAGCACACGCCGAGCACCGGCACGTTGAACGAATTCAGTTTCGCAAAATCGACGTCGGGCGCATCCTTCTCGCTCGTGCTCCGCGGGCCGCCGCTGAGGATGATGGCACCCGGTTTATTAAGTTCTCCCAACCGCGCAGGCGGATAGAGATGCGAGACAAATCCAAGCTCGCGCACGCGGCGGACGATGAGCTGGCTGTATTGCGAGCCATAGTCCAGAACAGAAACTTCGCCTTCGATCATCATATTGTGAAGGCGATAGTCATTCGCGCGGATTCGGCGCGTGTCAAAGGGCGATCATCGCCCTTGATGATTCACATTCCGCGTTTATCATCGCCGCCCATGTCTGACATCACCCTCGCCAAAGGAGAAAAATTCCTCAAGGATAACGCCGCGAAGCCCGGCGTGGTCACCACCGCCAGCGGCCTGCAATACCTGGTGCTCACCGAAGGCACGGGCAAAAGCCCCAAGGCCACCGACACCGTGCTGGTCCATTACGCCGGCACCCTGATCAATGGCACGGAGTTCGACAGCTCCTATGCGCGGCGGGAACCGATCGAGTTTCCCCTGAACGGTGTCATCGCCGGCTGGACCGAAGGCGTGCAGTTGATGAAAGAGGGCGCGAAGTATCGTTTTTTCATCCCATCAAAACTGGCCTACGGCAGTCGCGGCGCCGGTCGTGACATCGGGCCGAATGAAGCGCTGATCTTCGAGGTCGAGCTGCTGAAGGTGCAGTGAGTTCGTAGTCCACGCCCAATGCTCCTGAAAGGAGCGGAGAACATAGCCGGTGGTGCAGCGAGGAACGAGCGAAACCACCGGATCATCACAGGCGAGATATTGCGCTCCGGCAGGAGCGCGAGAAATTCGACCGGTTCTCGCGCCACCTTCGGGGCGCTGGTAATCATGCTGCGTAACCGGTGGTTCCGCTGCGCTTCACCACCGGCTATTTTCTCTCAAGCCTCTGGCTTGAACCCGGATTCCGAAGTTAGGCAGCGTTTTTGAGTTCATTATCGTCCGGTGGCGAGTGCTCAGGAGGCAACTTCGGCGAAGTCCGTTTTTGCCACTCC
>JANNQW010000333.1:0-2867 GCA_031400955.1 Verrucomicrobiota bacterium | reverse complement strand
AACCTTGGACCTTAAACCTTCCGCCCCCATTCACGACGCCCGCGAAGCGCTGCAAAAGCACTTCGGCTTTCGCGCGTTTCTCGATGGACAGGAGGAGGTGATCGCCGGTGTGCTCGCGGGCCGCGATGCCTTGGTAGTCATGCCCACCGGCGGCGGCAAATCACTTTGCTATCAACTGCCCGCGATGGTGATGGACGGCGTCACCATCGTCATCAGCCCGCTCATCGCGCTGATGAAAGACCAGGTGGACGCGTTGCAAAACAAGGGCATCGCCGCGACGCTGATCAACAGCACGCTCTCGCTCGACGAACAAAAGGACCGCATCAACGGAATGCGACGCGGCGAGTTCAAGCTGGTCTACATCGCCCCGGAAAGATTCCGCAGCGGCATGTTCGTCGATGCACTCCGCCAGGTGGAAGTCGCGTTCTTCGCGGTCGATGAAGCGCACTGTCTCTCGCAGTGGGGCCACGACTTCCGCCCCGATTACCTGCGCATCGGTCAGGCGCTGGAAAAGCTTGGCAGCCCGCAGGTGATGGCCCTCACCGCCACCGCCACGCCCGAGGTGCGCGCGGACATTTTTCAGCATCTGCAACTGCGCGATCCAATCTACAGTGTGCGCGGTTTCTCCCGGCCGAACCTCTCGCTCAACATTACGCACTGCGAGAAAGCGAAGACGAAATACGACCGGCTCAAGGACATCATCGCCCAGTGGAAGACCGGCATCATCTACTGTGCCACGCGCAAGAAAGTGGAGCAGGTCACCGCGCAGCTCGACGACTGGCGCGTCAAGGCCATCTCCTACCACGGCGGGCTCGACGAGAAAGCGCGCGAGCAAGCGCAAAACAAATTCCTCCAGCGCAAATCCCACATCGCCGTGGCCACCAACGCCTTCGGCATGGGCATCGACCGCAGTGATGTGCGTTTCGTGGTGCACTTCGATGTGCCCGGGAGTGTCGAGGCTTACTATCAGGAAGCCGGCCGCGCTGGCCGAGACGGCGAGCCGGCGCACTGCGAACTGTTCTTCAATTACGCCGACACCAAGACGCAGGAGTTTTTTATCGAAGGCGGCAATCCCTCCTTCGAGACCATTCGCGATATCTATCAGGCTCTGCTCAACCAGGCCGACAACGCGCACGAGGTTCACGCCACCATTGATGACATCGCGGACATCGCGAGTGTGAAGAACACCATGGCCGTGAGCAGCACGCTAAGCATGCTCGGTCGCCAGCAGATCATCGATCGCTTCGACATCCCCGGCAAACGGATGCGCGGCACGCGGCTGCTCCAGCCCGATATGTTCGCACGCGATCTGAAGATCGATCGCGCAGCACTAGCGGAAAAAGACCGGCGTGATCGCGGGAAGTTGAAGTCCATGATCGAACTCTGCTACGCGGACAAATGCCGCCAGCAGATGATTTTGGAATACTTTGGCGAGGAAGACGCCGCACCCTGCGGCAATTGCGATGTGTGCAAGCGTGGTGGCGTCACCGTCAGCGCGCGTGTCGGAACATCACCGGAGATCGACATGTTGCGCAAAGCCTTGAGCGGCGTCGCCCGCATGTGCCGCAAGGAAGTCGATGGCGCTTGGGTGCCGCGTTTCGGAAAAGGCCGCATTATCGCCATGCTGCTCGGCAGCAAGTCGCGCGAAGTCGTCGATGCCGGGCTCGATCAATTGACGACGTATGGTCTGCTCAAAAGTCTCGGCAACGCCGGGATCCATCAACTCTTCAAGGAAATGGAACGCCTCGGTTTCATCGAGACGGTGACGGAGGAAAACTATCCCCTGCTCCGCATCACGGACAGCGGCTCGGAAATCATGCGCAAAGGCGGCACGGTGAAAATGCGGTGGCCCGATGCCGGTCCGGCAGCGAAACCAACGAAGCGCAGTGCCAAATCAACCGCTGGTGCCAAGGAAATGCCCACGGCGGAACTGGGCTTTGACGAGGCCTTGTTCGAAAAGCTGAAGAAAAAACGCCTGGAGATTGCGCAGAGAGAAAGCGTTCCCGCCTACGTCATTTTCCACAACACCACGCTGGAATTTCTCACGCGCCTGAAGCCCGCGACCATCGTGGAGGGCCAAGACATCCGCGGCATCGGCGAAGCCAAGGCAAAGAAATATCTCGCGGAGTTTATTGAGGTGATTGCGGGGCACGGAAAGTAGTGACCGCATCCTCCGTTAATGATCCCGTTGCATTGACGGCAGGATGCCGTCACTACTTAGAATCCATGACCTCCGGCCCCATCTCTCAAAAACTTTTCGCGCTCGCTAAGCAATACATCCCAGGCGGCGTAAACTCGCCGGTGCGCGCCTTCCGCAACGTGGGTGGCGAACCCTTCTTCGTGCGCCGCGCCAAGGGCTGCCACATCTGGGACGTGGATGAACGCGCGCTGATTGACTACGTCGGCACTTGGGGTCCCGCCATCCTCGGCCACGCGCCGCAGTGTGTCATCGAAGCCGTGCAAAACGCGGTGAAAGATGGCGTCAGCTTCGGTATTCCCAACATCTACGAAGTCGAGATGGCCAAGCTCATCTGCGAATGGGTTCCCAGCGTGGAGAAAGTCCGCATGGTCAACAGCGGCACCGAGGCCACCATGAGCTGCGTCCGTCTCGCGCGCGGCTTCACCAAACGCGACCGTATCGTGAAGTTCGACGGCTGTTATCACGGCCATGTTGATGCGCTGCTTGTCGCCGCCGGCAGCGGCGCACTGACGCATGGCCAGCCGGACAGCGCGGGCATTCCCGCAAGCTACGCGGAACTCACGACCGTGCTGCCTTATAACGACTTCGCCGCGCTCGAGGAATGTTTTGCCAAGGATGGCGACCAGATCGCAGCGGTGATCGTGGAAAGCTATCCCGCCAACGCCGG
>JANNQW010000332.1:0-5854 GCA_031400955.1 Verrucomicrobiota bacterium | reverse complement strand
GATCACCACTTACTGATACGATGACTCGACGCGCTTCGCGACATCGCGGTAGCCGTAGTCATTGTTGTAGATTTCCTTCATGCAGTTGAGATAATCTTCTTTCCGGCCGACTTTTTCGTAAATCAGGCCGAGTTCGTAGAGGAGTTCCTTCTTCTCCTTGTTAAAGACGGAGAGTTCCTTCACGGCATCGTTGTAAGCGTTGATGGCGAGGTCGTTCATCCCCAGGCTGGCGAAGCAGGTGCCGAGGAGGAACAGAGCCTTGTTGCGAATATGCGGATTGCTCTTGGCCTGTTGAAGCTCGGGAATGGCTTCGCGATATTGCTCCATCTGTATAAGGACATTGGCGAGTTCGAAGCGGTATTGCTTGTCAGTGGGATGGCGCTCGACTTTTGATCTGGCCTCAGCCAGGACGGTGGAGAGGCGGTCGATCTTGATTTGGTGGATATGGGCGCGTTTTTCTTCGATGTCGGGTGACTCTGGACTAGCCTCGATTTCGGCCTCTGTAAGCTGGATCTGGAGTTCGGTGACTTTGTTGCGCAAGAGCTCGGTCCGGCCCTGGAGAGAGACGTCACCGGGAGAGAGTTGGACGGCATATTCATACCACTGGAGTGCTTCCTGCGGCTTTTCCATGCGGTCGTAAATGTCCGCGATCTTTTTTACAATGTTGATGTTGGTCTGGTCTTTGGCGTATTCGGCGGCGAACTGGGCGAGGATGTCCTCCATCTGCTCTTCCGTCATGCCCTGGCGTGTCAGGTTTTCCATCTGCTGGGCTTCGTCGCCGCTCTTCATGGCCTTGCGGAATCCGCCTTCCTCCTGCCAGCCTTGGCGCATTATGGAGGTCTTGGCGGCCGCGTCTTTTTCGCCCTTCACGGCGTCCATATCGGAACTGTCCACGCGGATGATGTTGCGGTAGATATCGCCAGCCTTTTCCGGCTGGTCTTGCGCCATATAATGCTCCGCGAGTCGGTGCATGATTTTCGTGTTATCCGGGTGGCCTTCACGAATGGTTTCTAGTGCGAATGCGGCGATCTCATGCTGGCCTGCGCGCACGGCGTAGTCATACAAGGCCTGATTGGCATTGATGCTGTAAGGATCTTTTTGAAAGACGGAATCTTCCAGTTCAGCAATGCCTTCCAAGGGTTCCTTTTTCGAATTGGCACCGCCTTTGAACATGTTAAAGCCGCCGCTGAAAAGTCCCTTTTTCTGACCCTTAAATTTTTCTACTTCAGCCCGGCGCAGCAGCTTGCGGCCTTCAAGAAATTCCGGGGACTGCTTGATGACTGAAACGATGAGGCTGATCGCGTAGTCATAATTCTTGAGCTGATAGGCGCTCACGCCCTTGAGCCAGATGTTTTTCTGTTGCGGTTGCAGTTCGTGTTCGGTCATGTTTCGGGAGCGCGACTTGGTTCAAAAAATCAATCTATATGCGGCAGTGTTCAGGGGCGCGAGGAGGTCTTGCCAATCAGCAGGTCTCCGACGTTTCGCCATTCACTGCGGAAACCCTGCAGGAAATCCTTCCAGCCAAGACCGTGCTCAAAGGCAACCATCCAGCTATAGGCCGCCAGCACAAATGCGGCGATCCAAAGCAGGCGATAAACAAAGCGCATCATGGGGGCTGAGCTTAAGTGCAAAACAACGCGCTCGTCCAGCCTGATTTACGAGAGACAACACGATTAAACAATGGGCAAGGTGGATATCACAACAAAGAGGCGTATTATTGCCGAGCTTCGCACAATAGGATGACGAATATGTTGGGGGCTGCCATCCCCCCATGACACGGTGACAAGCTGATCCTGACACCCAGCTGGCAATCAGTCACACTATTGCGCGAGATTCAATAGCTATCGTGGTCGGGGCCCTTGGACACGGGGGTCGGTTCCATGCTGTTCATAAGAGGCAGCAAACCCTGAACATCATCCAGCACCCGTTCCGCTGCCACCTTAAGCGGTTTGTCGCCCCGGATGCGGATGGTGTGGGGCACGCTGGCATTTTGCGCCATCTGAATGTCGCGGTCGTGATCGCCGACGAGCCAGGAGCTGGCGAGATCGAGATCATGCTCCACTGCCGCGCGCAGGATCATTTCCGGCGAGGGCTTGCGGCAGGTGCAGTGCGAATCATCGGCCAGACAGGTGCAGGCGTAGATGGCATCGAAGGCCGCTCCGTGCCGCGCGAGTTCGCTTTGCATGAACGCATGAATTTCATCCAGCGTCGCCTGCGTCATCAGCCCTTTACCAACGCCCTGCTGACTGGTGACGAGCACCAACGCGAAGCCGCGCAACTTGAGGAACGCCAGAGTCTCGATGATGCCTTCGTTGAAGTGAAAATCCTCTCGTCGCAGGACATAGCCGTCGCCGGGCGAGCGGTTCACCACGCCATCGCGGTCGAAGAAAAAGGCGGAGCGCATGGTCTATTTCTTCCAGACCGGGTATCCCTGGATGCAGAGGTCGTCGCCGATGGGTTCCTGCCAGATGTCCGTAAGTTTCACCGAGCGGGCCTTGGGGGAAAAATCGACTCCTCCCGTGGACATCACACCGCCGCCGCAGATGCGCGGGGCCACATACCAGCAGACTTCGTCCACCGTGCGCGCGGCGAAAGCCTGGCCCATGAGGCTGCCGCCGCCCTCGAGCAGGACGGTGGTAATTTCACGCTTGGCCAGATCACGAAGGATTTCGCGGAATGTGAAATCGCCGTGCAGCACCAGTGTGCGGTCCTTGAACTTGTCGGTGAAGACGCAGGCTTTCTCCGGCAGATTTCCAGAGCGGGTTACGATCACGCGCCATGGCTGTTGCTTGCCGCGGGGGATGCCGCTGCCGCGCAGCGTGAGACGCGGATTGTCTTTCCGCAAGGTCTCCGCGCCGATGAGGATCGCATCGCATCGCACGCGCAACTGCATCGCGTGAGCCCGCGCGGCTTCGCCGGTAATCCATTGCGGCTCGCCCGGCGGCCGGGTGATGCGGCCATCGAGACTCTGGCCGGATTTGGCGATCACGTAGGGCAGCCCGGTCTTCATCCATTTCGCGAAGGGCCGGATGAGCCGGTCGCAGGCTTCACTGAGCACGCCGCTATCTACTTCGATGCCTGCGGCGCGCAACACAAGATCCGCCGCGCCTGTGTGCTTGGGATTGGGGTCGGGGGATCCGTAGGTCACGCTGGTGATGCCGGCCTTGATCAGCGCCTCCGTGCAGGCCGGGGTGCGACCGTGAGTGGAGCAGGGTTCGAGCGTAACGTAAGCCGATGCTCCGCGCGCATCGCCGCCATTTTTTTTAACATCGCGCAGCGCCTCGATCTCCGCGTGCGGGCCGCCGGCTTTGTGGTGAAAGCCTTGGCCGATCACCTGGCCCCGTTTTATGATTACCGCGCCGACAGCGGGGTTGGGGGAGGTCAGGCCGATGCCGCGCGCGGCTTGGGCCAGGGCGAGGGTCATCCAGTGTTCGTCGTCGGAGGAAGGCATCGGTGTGTGTGAAAGGAGAATAAACCGCAAAAAACGCAAGGCGCACCCGAAGAAAATTGTGCTTTGCGGTCAGGGACACTCTGAGAGCGCGCCTTGCAGATGCAGTCAGGTGATATACGGTAGCAAGGGAATTCAGCCCTTGCCACGAGAGCGGTGACTCACTTCCGTCGCAGCACGGCCATGTGTTTGTCTACAAACTTTCCGGGCACGCGAAGTTTTCGCGCCAGGAGATTTTGCCTGGTCTCGATCAGTTCTGCGCCGAGATCCTTCAGGGCATCGATGGCCAGTTGATGTTCTTTGTCGTAGTAGCTGGTGATGACCAGTAACCCGTCGTCGCCGGTCTTTTCCAGGCCCTGCTCGAAAATTTTCTTCCATAATTCCGGTCCGTGCCAGAAGTTCTGATGGCGCAACAACACCATGTTGAAGTCGGCCCCGATTTGCTTGTGTGAATCCAGTTTTGTGGCGTCTTCCAGGAGAAACTCTGCAGGCAGCTTTGCGTATCGCTCGCGCGCCTGAAGGATTTCCCGGATGCGAATGTCCGCCCCGATCAACCGCACCTCGCCCTGTGCCTGCCCCCTGGCAAACTCCAACAGCGTTTCCGCCTCGTCGCACTGACCGCAGGCCAGATTCAGGATGCGCAGGTCGCGCGAAGCCTTCTCGCGCAGATGAGGCGCCACGCTTTTATGCAGGAGCGAATCCAGCACGCGCATGTCTTTGGCGATGGGGTTTTCCGATGGCATGAATCAGCGATTTGATTCAGAACTTCAGTTCCTCGCCAAACACATGCCGCGAGGCCGATGCCACATCCTTGTCGCCGCGACCGCTCAGATTCACGAGGATGATCTGATCACCCTTCATCGCCGGAGCGATCTTCGTGACATGCGCCAGCGCGTGTGCGCTTTCCAGCGCGGGGATGATCCCCTCGAATTGCGACAAATCCTGAAAAGCCTGGAGCGCTTCCTCGTCGGTGGCGAAGAGATATTCCACGCGACCGGCGTCATGCAGATTCGCGTGTTCCGGACCGATCGCGGGGTAGTCCAGTCCCGCGCTCACCGAGTGCGTTAGCTCGATCTGGCCATCGTCGTTGGCCAGCAGCCAAGTCTTCGTGCCTTGCAGCACTCCCAGTCGTCCTCCCTGGAATCTCGCGGCGTGTCGGCCGGGCTTGATGCCTTCACCGCCAGCTTCGACGCCGACCATTCGCACTGACTTGTCTTCCAAGAACGGATGAAACAATCCAATGCTGTTGCTGCCTCCGCCCACACAGGCCACGAGCAGGTCCGGCAACCGCCCCTCGCGTTCCAAAATCTGCCGCCGGGACTCAACGCCGATGATTCGGTGAAAATCGCGCACCATCTTCGGAAACGGATGCGAACCGAGCGCGCTGCCCAGGATGTAGTGCGTTGTGCGCACATTCGTCACCCAGTCGCGCATCGCTTCGTTTACTGCTTCTTTCAGTGTGGCTTGCCCTGCGGTCACTGCCACCACTTTGGCGCCGAGAAATCGCATCCGCGCCACATTGAGCGCCTGCCTCTCCATGTCCACCTGGCCCATGTAAATGATGCACTCCAGTCCGAAGCGCGCACACACGGTTGCGGTGGCCACACCGTGTTGACCGGCGCCCGTTTCCGCGATGATGCGCTTCTTGCCCAGTCTGAGCGCGAGCAGTGCCTGACCGAGCGCATTATTGATCTTGTGCGCGCCCGTGTGCAGCAGGTCTTCACGCTTCAAATAAATCTTTGCACCGCCGAGCAGCTTCGTCCAGCGCTCCGCCAGATAGAGCGGCGTGGGCCGACCTACATATTCCGCCAGCAGTCGGTCGAGTTCGGCCTGGAACGCCGGGTCTTTCTTTGCGCGTTCGTATTCCGCTGTTAGTTCTTGGAGTGCCGACATCAGGGTCTCCGGCACGAACATGCCGCCGTAGGGGCCGAAATGGCCGTGGGTGTCGGGAAGAGCGGTGAGTGGCGGGGAGGCGGACATGGGCGGTCAATGAAACACAATATCTCTACGTCTCAACATCGTCCGTGTATTCTCCGTTGCATCTGGGGCGTGTTACTGGCGAAGATGCCGATGATGTTAACCGTGGCGGTTGAACTCTCTCAGAGCACAAGAATGTCAATGCCAAGATTACCGATTTCACGCTCGCCATCCGGCACAAGTCGAGGAGATAAAGCAATACCGCTGGGAACTGATCAAAATGCTTGATGGCCTCGAGCGCGAGCGCCTGGCGCTGGCCAAAAAAGCTATTACTGAAGCAGCGACGGTGCACGTGGCATCACTTAAGTGTTTCCGCGAGGAATTCCTTCATCGCCACCCAGGACTTCGCATCCGCTTCCGCATTGTAAGCTGCGCCCTTTGAGTTATCCGTGCCTGCCATTTTCTGAGTGAAGGCATGGACCGCTCCGG
>JANNQW010000331.1:0-3669 GCA_031400955.1 Verrucomicrobiota bacterium | reverse complement strand
TTCTTCAGGACATGGCCGACTTCCCCAAGGTGAACCCAATATACGAAGCCGGTTTCGACGGACACAAGCCCGCGCGCTCGACCATTCAAGTGGCGAAGCTGCCGCTGGGGGCGCTGGTCGAGATTGAGGTGATCGCGGAATTCGTCTGAGACGGGCACTTTTGTCCCCGCCCGTCATCATTTGAGCAGGATGCACGGCATCCCGATCTCAAACGTCACCGTGTATAAACTCCGGGTTCAGATCAGTGAGCGCAATGGTTCGTCTGCGGGCAGATTTTGTAGAACGCTGGCATCCAGCAGACTGGCCTTGGCCAACCAGAACTTGGCGAGATCCTCACGGTGCATGTGTCTGAGAAGCCAGCGTGCATTTTCGATAGCAGCAGCAGCCAGAGCGGGCCGAGATTCCGGAGCGACTGCCGTAGTGGCTTGAATGAGTTGCCAAGCGGCATCGTTATCCATGTTTGCGGAAAGAACGCGGACGCGAAGGATGACTGCTTCGATCGTTGGCTGCTGTTCCATTGCCGGAAGATAGGCCCCGAGCTCCTGCTGGGCCTGAGCAGCCATGCCCAGCTCGAGGAAGCCCTCGATCACACCGGCTTCCACTTTGGCTTCGTCCAGTGTTTCCGGCTTGTCTGTAAGCACCGTTGACTGGAGTCTTTGCGTGATTGCGGCGGGAAGATTTTTTTCATCCGGCTCCTGCGTCATGAGCCAGACCCAGCCATCGCCTTCCTTGTGCAGTCGCCAGTGGTTGTAGGCGAGCAATCCCATGAGGAAAAGCGCAGCGCAGATCGTCTCCAGGATGAAAGGGGTGGAGAAAAACGCGAAGGCAAGTCCCAACGAATCCAGCGTGACCTCGCGGGCCGTCGGATTCAGAATCTGAAGCGCCGCGAGTCCTCCAAAGACCAGAAGGATTCCAAACAGGGAAACAAAAAAACGCGAACTGCGTGACATGTCCCAGATTAGCTCACCTGCGCCCACAGCGCAGCGAAATCATTTTTTCTCTCTGCTTTTGGGTTCGTCCTCCACAGGAAGCGCTTTGCGAACTCGGACATCTTCAGCGATGGTAATGCGATTAGGAATGGCCGGGCGGATTTTCTCGCCAGTGCCGGAACGACTCGGATTAACTTCGTGACGGGGTAATATTTTGGACTCGGCCACTGGTGATTTACGCTCGACCAAATGGGTTTTAGCCCAAATTCCTCCACCGATCAACACGGCACCGATCACTGCGGCGACAAAGATTGATGCTTTTGATGACCGCACCGGGCGTGGATCCGGCATCAGAGAACGATCGGGTTTCATGCCGATCCATCTCCCATGGCTTTCGGTTAGATAGTGGCAGTCTCGCAAGCCGCCCAACGGGGCAGGGTTTATATGATCAGTAACCGAATTGGCGTCGACACCGACAAACCCGGCATAGGTCTGCAAAAAGCAGCGTGCATAAGTCGGGCTGCCAAAGGTGTCATAATCATCCGTCTCCAAGTCTTGGAGTTTGGCGATCGGAATGCGCGTTTTATGAGAAACGTCAGCCAAGCTAAGACCCTGCTGTTCGCGGGCTTGTTTAAGTTTCTGGCCGAGTGTGGAGGGCATCAGGGTTCAGTATTTTCCGAGTTCATCATAGCAATTTAACCGCCTAATTCTACTAAAATTTCTCGTGGTTTAGCCCCGTCTCCAGGACCAATAATTCCTCTAACTTCTAGAATATCCATCATGCGGGCAGCCCGGGTGTATCCGAGTCGCAAGCGCCTCTGGATGAGACTTGTGGATGCTTTTTGTTCAGCACTGATGACCTCCAAAACTTTCTCTAGAATGGCTTCGTCTTCGGGTGTGATGTCATTGCTTTCCACGTCGCCATCTTCCAATCCTGGCTCATTGAGATTGCCTTCAAAAATCGGTTGTCCGTTCGCGCAACAATGTTCGACCAGCCCGTGAATTTCATCGTCAGTTACCATGGTGCCCTGAGACCGAATCAACTGACTGGTTCCGGGCGGGAGATAGAGCATGTCGCCCTTGCCAACGAGTTTGTCTGCGCCCTTGCGATCCATAATCACGCGACTGTCCAGGGCACTGGAGACCTGGAACGCGATCCGGCAGGGGATGTTGGCCTTGATCAAACCGGTGACGACATCGGCGCGCGGTGACTGGGTGGCGACGATCAGGTGAATGCCGGCGGCGCGGGCTTTTTGCGCGATGCGGCAGATGGCTAACTCGATGTCCGCTGGCGCGGTCTGCATGAGATCAGCCAGCTCATCGATGATGATGACGATATATGGCAGAGAGTCGGGGATTTCGAGTTTGAGCGGTTTTTTCGGCGGCGCGTCGGAGTTGCCGTTCCAGATGCCTCCGGGCGCGGAGGTGTAGCCGTCTTCGGCATCAAGCTCGTCCAGCACGTTCTCGCCGCCGAGGCTGTCGGGATGCGGGAGCTTGTCGCTGTCTCGCGTGGATTTATTTTTCGCGACGGCAACTCGGACAGCCGGCTCTGGCGCGGCTTCGTTCCCGGCGGCGAAGCGAGTGGTGCTGCGCGCGGGCTTCCGGCGGCCGTCGCGGGCGTTGAAGGTGTCGAAGTTCCGGCAGCCTTCCTCTGCGAAGATGTGGTATCGCTTCTCCATTTCGTTCACCACCCATCGCAGCGCGAGCAACGATTGCTTGGGATCGGTCACGACGGGCAGCGCGAGGTGCGGCAGATCCCGGTAGCCCTGCATTTCCACGACTTTGGGGTCGATCATGATGAAGCGCAGCTCGTCCGGCGCAAATCGGCAGAGGAGGCTGGTGACGATGCTGTTGATGCAAACGGATTTGCCGCTGCCGGTCGCGCCCGCGACAAGGAGGTGGGGCATGGAGGCCAGATCGGCAATGATTGCCTTGCCATAAACATCCTTGCCAAGCGCGAGCGGGATTTTCGCTTTGCCATTTTGGAAGGCATCGTCTTCGAGAAGTTCCCGAATGGGAACAACGATCCGTTGCGAGTTCGGCAATTCGATTCCGACGGTGTCCTTACCTGGGATGGGCGCGAGAATGTTGATGCGCTCGGCTTTTGTTGCGCGTGCCAGATCCGCTTCGAGGTTGGCGATGCGGCTGACGCGCAAACCGTCGCTGGGATAGACCTCATAACGCGTGATGGCGGGGCCTTTCGTGATGTCGCCAGCGGTGACGTTGATGCCGAAGTTGGCCAGCGTCTTGATGATGGTCGTCTGGGTCTCGCGTAGCGCGTGTTCGTCAGCCGGTGTGCGGCCTTTGAGATCGGGGTAAGCGAGCAAATCCAGACGAGGCATCGTGTAGTTCGCAAACCGCGCGGTGAGACTGGCGGGCGGCGCGGCGGCGGCGCGTTCGCGTTTTTCTTCACGCTGCTCCTTCCAGACTGCGGAGAGCTGCGGCTTGGTTCTGGGCGGCTTCGCCACAGAGGAATCGAAGATTTTCGGCGGCGGCGTCCGCTGCGGCATGAGCGGCAGTTCCAGCCCCGCGTCGTCCTCCATCTCTTCGCTATCCGGCACCAGTCTCCTGCGACGAATTTTCGCTGGCACGGGTTCGCTGAAACCCAGCAGGGCCGTGCCTTCTTCAGCAAGTTTTCGGGCCTGGCGGCGAGCCCACCAGCGACGCACGACGCCGGCGAGCTGATCCTTGAGTTGCAGCAGCACTTGAACCGGATGCATGCCGGTGACGAAGATGAAAC
>JANNQW010000330.1:0-5502 GCA_031400955.1 Verrucomicrobiota bacterium | reverse complement strand
TGCCTCGCGTGTTTCGCAGGCCAGCTCCGTGACCTCGCGAGTGATGCGGAGCCGCGTCTGATCGAGCTGGCGCTGCGCGATCTTCTTTCTCGGAGAAGTCAGCAGGAGATCGAGTATTTCCTGTGCCAAGCCAAACTCGGGATTGCTCCGGCTGCCCGGATTCGTAAAGCGCCAGCTGGCGCCAAGCGACGGATTTTGTGGCATGACCGACAGCGCAAACTCTGCCTGCGAGATGCCAAGTTCCTCCAGCGTCGCCCGGAGGTGATGGTTGCTGGCCAATGCGATCTGCCCCGCCGAGTCCGCAGTGAGTGGTTTGCGGAGCAGCGCTGCAGTCATCTCGCTGGCGAGTCCGGGATCTGCACCGGTCCGCTGGCGGGCGTCTTGGCGCACTTGATCGAGCAGCAGCCCCGGGTCCGTGGAGGCGCAAGCAACCACCACCATGGGAACGATCACAATCGAAAGATGGCGGAGGATAGCTCGCATGACGGGCGAGGTTATTTTGCTAGTGCCTTGGCTGCAATCTCTTTGAGATATTTCTGCGGATCCTTGTTAAAATCATTGATGCAGCTCTTGCAGCAGAACTGGACTTCCTGTCCATCGACGACCAGGACGGGCGGTTTGCCCATGGATCCGAGTTTTTCACCGGAGATGATGCAAGTCGTCAGTGGATAGGGTTTTGGAGTGGTGTCAGCAGCGAAGGAAAAAGTAGCGGTCAGCGCGGTGAATAGAATCAGGGTGGTTTTCATGGAGGTAGGGGACTGAAGAAAGTTGGGGTTTATTTTAGGAGAAATCCGCCGCCGCCCGTGAAGGCAGCGGCGGGTGGAGAGGCCGAATTAATTCGCCTTCTTCTCATGTTTGCAGCAGGTCTTGCCGGCATCGGCGCAGCAGTCTTTGCCGCAGGTCTTGCCGGCATCGGCGCAGCAGGTTTTGCATACTTTGCCTGTGTCCTTGCAGCACTTGTCACAGGCCGTGGACATATTCTTGTTAGCGACGCAGGCTGGCATGGCAAAGAGCGAGAGAGCGGCGAGTGCGAGTTGGATCGTTTTCATATTCTTGATTTAGTTTTCTGTTTTGGTTTTTTTGCCTGCTGGAAGGGTCCGGGCGGCGGGTCGCAGGCATAAGCCCGCTCCGGATTTGCCAAAAGATTGGCAAAAGGGGTGGTGCACCGGTGAGGCGGTCACACTCAAGCCAGAAGCGTCGAATACGGCGCAGGCCCGAGGGTGCTGGCAGGGCGGACAAACATCCGCCAAACCGCGCATCATCGGCGCGGCTCAGACATCATAGCAGCAACGCGTGTTGCCTCAGGTAAATCGGCAGCCGTTGATGCGGCGGGCCGGTGTCATAAAAATGAACGGACGCCAGCGCGACCGAGGGTGCCAGCATCACGCACGGTTCGCAGTTTGGAGCCAGCGCCGTGACGAGGAGATTGGGCGGCGGCACATCAATGCCAGCCTTCGCCATCTCGCGCTTGATCATGCTGGTGCCGCAGGGGCAGGGATCTTTCTGGGCTGGAGCCGCTGGCGCGCTTTGCTCGCAGCAGGAGTGCTTGGTCTTTTCCGGCTGCGGCGCGGACTGAGCGCAGCACCAGCAGGCAGGGCTGCCGATAATGATCGCCAGAATTAGTGCCAGCAAGCGAGAGGTCACGGGTTCAATAGTCTCTCCAATAGACAGTTTGTTCAAGAGTTTCTTATCAATCGCAAGATATGCACAATTCGAAGTCACTGAACCATGGTCGCAATTCATTGGGCCAGCCAGGCAATCACCTGTTGGTGAGAGCACTATTCACTCCTTCTCCTTCTTACGCTTCCCAATTAACCATGCTACGGCGATGATGACCAGCAGAGTTCCACCAATATACGGGAAATATTCATTGAGTCTCTCCATCAGGCTTGGCTGAGGCTCTGGTGCCACCGGTGCCGCCGGTGCTGCGGTTTTCTGCGGAGCCCCGGTCTGAACTTTCGCATTGGAAGCTTTCACATCCGGAACCTTCGTTGCAGTGGCGGTAGTGGGGGCAACTACTGATTTTTGAATCTTTTCCTCCTGAACTTTCTTTATCGCCTCAGCGACGGGATTTGTGCCGGCTTTATCATCCCTCATAGGCGCGTGAGCGGCAGTGCTGGCAGCATCTGCAGCCGCCTTCTGTTCGTTTTTGACTTTTTCCCGCATGATGCCGAGATCCTTCGTCAATATCTGAATCAGGGGGCCATACGATGCATTCTTATTTTTCGTTACCTTTTCAAGAGCGGCTTCAGCCTCAGCAATGTTTTTGTCGGCAATATAGCGAATCAAGATCATGAGAAGCTCACCCTCCTCCTTCAAGACTGGAATATTCAACGCACCCAGTTCAGCGCGTTCTTTCGCAATCACCGCGGCGACTTCTTGCAGACCTTTGACGTCAAACTTTGAAATATCACGCCATTTAATCTTGTCTTTCGATTGGCGATCCAGAGTATTTTTATATTCAAGTGCTTCATCTTCGATCGCCTTGCGTGTGGCGGACGCTTCATTCAAAGTCATTTGCTTGAGTCCATCCACACGTCGTTTCAAAAGAATCGGAACGTCCTTAATCATCGATGTGATCTGGGCTTCGAATTTATTGAGGTATTCCAGCGCCTCGGGAATCGCCTTCAGAAAATAGGGCGATGCTCCATGCTGAGCTCTGAGTTTCTCAAAGGCGCGCAGCGCCTCGAGATACCGCGTATCCTTGCTTTCCACCGCTTTTTCCTGCATGGCCATGAACTGGCGACAAGCATTAATGTTGTAGCTGTCACGTTTCGCAGTCTCGGCATCCAGCCAGTGACCCTCCATCTTCAACTGTCCGGACAACACCTTGCTTTTCTCTTCGACTAAGATGGCGATAATCTTCTCCACCTCGACGGATTCCGGGGTGCCGGGATACTTCGCTACGAACGTGAGCAACTTGTCCTGGATCGTGCTTTCATAATACGATGCATCCTTCAAATTGGGTGTGGGCAGCAGTTTTCCCAATCCACGCTCGACAAACTCCGTCTCCGAAGGGCTTTGCTTTTTGACACTGGCGATGTCGCTCTTAAAGATAATTTTCCGATCCTTGATCTTAGGCGTGAGTTTGTATTCAATTTCCACAGAGTCGGGCGCATCGCGCAACACCTTACCCTCGATTTTGTCGCCCGATTTCAACACGATGGCTGCAGTCTCACCCGCGATAAATCCGATGTCCGACTGCGCCACTGCGAATCGACCTGCCAAAGCGCATAAGGTGATACTGAAGATGAAGTGCAGGGCGGGGAATGTTTTCATACAGAATATTTTATGCTTCGTTTTCTTAGCTATTTATGAGTCCTCAAATAATCAATTTCTGAGCCAGAGTAAAGAAAGAACTGCGGGGCTGAAAAATGTCGGTCGGGAATCGGGTGCATTTTCCGCAAAGTCAGCTACCATCGCGCCGTGATCGCAGTCGCCACAGCCAGCCAGAAAGGAGGAGTCGGAAAAACCACCGTCTGCATCAACCTTGCGCATGCCCTTGCACGCCGCGGCTGGAACACCTTGGTGGTGGATACCGATCCGCAGGGCGGCATCGGCCTCTCACTCTCCCGCAGCACGCGCAAACGCCGCGGTTTCTATGACTTTCTCACGCAAGACCTCGTGGCGCGCACGCTCATCCTGCCCACAAGGCTGCCGGAATTGAGCATCATGCCCTGCGGAGACTCCTCCAGCTTCCTCAGTCAGGGGTCAAAACTGGATCGCTCGCCAGAGCGACTCCGTGAACTACTCAGCCAGCTCGACCTGCAGAGCTTCGATTGCGTGTTGCTCGACACCGCTGCCGGACTCAACGGCGTGAGCGAGATCATCGTGCGCGGAAGCGAGTGGGTGCTCATCCCGCAGCAGGCGGAACCCCTCGCCGTGCGCTCAATTCCACTGCTACTGGAAACTCTTGCGCGATTCCGGGCCGAAGGAGCACGCACTCGAGTTGCCGGAATTTTACTCACTATGCTTTCCAGCCAGCTCGACGCCAGCGTGAAGGTGGCGCGCGAGGTGCGCGCCATGCTGCCGCCCTCGCTGCTCTTCCAGCAGGCCATCCCGCGCGATCCGCTCTTTCTGGAAGCCAGCGCCCTCGGCCTGCCGCTTTCACTCATCCGAAAAAATCCACCGCCATCCGCATTGCTCTTTGACCAGGTCGCCGCCGAACTCGAAGAACGGATCGGCCTGCCCGCCCACAAAGACCAGACCCACGGCCATGCAAGTCTCTTGGATTGATCCCGACGAAATCGCCAAGCTCGCCGCACAGCTCGAGGGCCCCCTCCAGCGAGATGAACCCGCGCCGTGGGATCTGGACACGCTGCCTGATATTTCCCAGCTGTTCACCGAAGAAGAATACCGGAGCGCGGAGCAAGCTCAGCTGGCAGATGCCATCGCCGCACCTTTTTCGGAACCGATGGATCAGCAAGGCGCAGCACCCGCTCCCGGCATTGAGCACATCCGCGAAAAACTCCAAGCCATCCGCATCAGTGCGCAAAACGCCGGATTGATTCCCGCTGCAAAATCTGCGAGTGCCCGGCAGGAGTCAATGGCACTCACCGAAGAATCTAAATCTGCCGCAACTCCCGTCTCCGATTCGTCCGCCGCTGGGATCCTGCCATCGCTCAGTCAATTCCGCATTGCCCCTGCCCTGCAACAGGCAGTGAGACTGGCGGTTAACTCTCCCATCTCCCGCCCTCCGCCTTCAACTCCATTCATCACTCCCGGCGGCTCTCTGACTGAGCGTCTGCAAAGCTTCATGCCTTGGGTGCAATCGATCGCACCGTGCGAGGACATCCTGTTGGTAGACGACCACGGCGACTTGCTGTGGGGTGGGTCCTCACGCGCCGATCTCGCGCTCTCAGTCATCCTCGCGGCGGGTGCGGACCGGCAAAACGGTTCCGATGCACTGACCCGCTCGTCCGTTTTCATCCGTTCGCGACTGGGTGAGCAAAAAGAACTGAGCGTGCTCCCCTGCCCCACGCGTTACGGCATGGTCACCCTCGCCCTGCTCAACGCCACAGGTCTTTCCAATGACAACGTCGCCTGCCTACGTGAAGCACTGAAACTCTGTGTAGATGGCAGCGCCGCCGCTCCCGGCGACCAGTGACAACACGTAGGCCTCCTGCGCCGCTACTTCAATCTCACCATAGCTGGCTCGCCCGCCAGACCCGTAAGGCTGATCGCACGAATGGCGATACCTAGGCAATCTTTCGCCGGCGCAAAGGTCTTTTCCGCCATCGGCAGCAGCCGCAATCCGCTCCACTGGCCCTTCTCGTAGGTTTGGACAAGCCACCACTTCATCAGTCCTTCAAATCGCGGATCAGCAAAACTCCACTGCGCCTTGCCATCGCGCAGCATCAGTTCCGGCTTGAGCGGAATTTCTTTTCCCAACCATGACGCACCCGGCGGCAGCGCGAACTGCTGATAGACGCGCTGCTTCATCAAATCGCCCAGAGTGCCCTGATTTTTCATCAGCGCAGTGATGTTCCAGTGAATGTGCCC
>JANNQW010000329.1:0-2227 GCA_031400955.1 Verrucomicrobiota bacterium | reverse complement strand
AACGCACGATAAGCCGGCAGATGAATATTGCGCGTGACAGACACCAAGCCTGATATGGCGATGTGCTGCTTGGTGTGCCGGTGGAATTATGCGCCTTTATGGCGGATCCGAAACAACGCGATGGCGTTGTAAATGCGAGCGATAAACCAGCCGCTCGCGCAGCCGGTGACGAAGCCCCAAAAGGCTCCGACGAAGCTGCCCGAAACCGTTACTGTGTAGCCATAGAAAAACTCCCGCAAAAGACTGAGGTGTGCGCCGACATTCGGTCCTCCGCGGATGACGAGCCAGAGGGTGGCGACAAAAATCACCAGGGCGCAGAGCAGGCCCGCAGTCAGGGCCACGATTCGGGCGCTGATCTTGAGAACTGCTCGCAGGATCAGGTCGTCCTCCGCGACGTGGATGTCCGTGAGGGTTCCTTTATCATTCGCAGAAGTTTTTGGATTCATGGCGGGTCTGTTTGGTTTGGCGGGATGCGTTCAGGAACAGCCGGCTGGGTGGCGGCGATCACGGCGAAGTCATCATCGGCATCCGCTGTTCCAACAGTAAGTTGTTCATGATATTCCTGATCGGCATTGACCTCCCAAAGATTGTGGCGTGCTCCCAGAATGTTCCTGGCCGCCATCATCGCCGTCAGCATGGAGTGATCCTGATTGTTGTATTTGTGCATGCCGTTGCGTCCGATGAGCTGAAGATTACCGAGTGAGTCGAGAAAAGACCTGATTGTGGCAAGGGCCTCGCGAAATGTCGAGTCGTAAACCGGGTAGGCTTTCGGCATCCGCACCACGGTGCCGTCTTCGACATCCTCCTCCCTCACGAGATTGAGCGCGGCAAGTTCGCGCGTGGCCAGCCTGACCATTTCCTCATCGGGCGTCGTCCAGAGGCCGTCGCCTTCAAAGCAGAAGTATTCCAGGCCAAGGCAGGTCTTCTCCGGGTCGGTCACCATGTCAGGGCTCCAGTTTTTGAAGTTTTGGATGCGGCCTACTTTCACCGAGGGATCGTGAATATAAATCCAGTTATCATCAAAGAGATCCTTCTGCTTGATGACCAGTGCGACGGTGATGAAGTCCCGGTAGCACAGGCGGTTGGCGGCCTCAATCACTGTCGCAGGGGCTGGCGGTTCCAGCTTCTGGATCAATTCTCGAATGGGCAGTGTGCTCAGGAAGTGGGTGCCGGAGACCGTCTGGGTCTGGCCATTTTGATCGCTCACGAGCACCGCGGTGACCTGGCTTTCTTTCCACAGAATTTTCTGAACCGTGGTATTCATGACAAGCTTGTGCCCCGCTGCAGTCACGATCCTAGCAACCGCTTCCCACATCATGCCCGGTCCCTTTCTCGGATAATGAAAGGAATCGATGAGGGTCTTGATGACTTTGGACTTGTCATTATTTTTCTGTCCGATCAAGGCGTTCTGGAGAGCCGTGATGAGCGAGAGCCCCTTGATCCGCTGCGCGGCCCAGTCGGCGGTAATTTCCGAGCAAGGAATGCCCCAGACTTTTTCCGTGTAGGTCTTGAAGAAAGTTTCATAAAGCCGCCTGCCAAAGCGGTTGCACACCCAGTCCTCGAACGTCCGCTCCGGGAGGAGGGGCTTCAGGCGGGCTTTGCAGTAGCTGGCGAGAATGCAGACACTGTTCCAGATGCCCAACCCGGCGAGCGTGTTGATAGCGCGCAACGGGTAGTAGAAGAACCGTTTGTTGTAGTAGATACGTGAAAGTCGGCCGCGGTGGAGAAAATCATCTTCGGCCAACACCTCGCGCCACATTTGATCCACGGCCTTGGCTTTGGTGAAGAAGCGGTGACCTCCGATGTCGAATAGATAACCTTTGTAGGAGACGGTTCTGGCAATGCCGCCGACGACACCGTCCTTCTCAAGTAGCGTCGAGCAGACACCTGCTTTGTTCAATTCATAGGCGGCGGTCAATCCAGCCGGCCCTGCGCCCATGATCACGACATACAGTGTTTTTTGAGTTTCCATCCGGCGCGTTTACTGGTCAAGCTTCTCGGCAAGCATTGAATAGGCTGCCTTCAGCTTCGCCAGCGCCACGTAGAGTCTGACGGTAAGGTTTCGCAGACGGGCAAAGACCCAGCCGAGCGTGAATCCAGTCAAAAAACCGTAGATCAGGCCCGCCACGCCGCCCTGCCAAGTTACCGTGTAGCCGGGAAAATAATTCGCAAGCAACGCGAAAAAACTCACCGCAGATGAACCACCCCGCAGAATCAAGAACCACGT
>JANNQW010000328.1:0-19911 GCA_031400955.1 Verrucomicrobiota bacterium | reverse complement strand
GCGCGGGTGGTGCGGTAATCCGGATCAGTCCACATCCTCCAACCGCGCGAGCGAGCCGCCGCTGATGCGGCCGCTGTAGAGCTCCACGGCTCGTCGGGCGATGATGTCGATGATCGCGGGCTGCAGGGTGCGCGCCGCAACGTTGGAGACGGCCATGGAGGCCCAGACCAGTGGGCTCTTGAAACGCAACACCTGCCACACGGGCAGGAACTTCTTATACCAGCGGCCGAGTTTCTGCATGGTTTCGTGCTGGACGATCTCGCGGCCTTTCTCCCAGGTTTGCAGCGCTTTGTGGGCGCTTACATCCACCAACCGGCCTACGGTGCGTGTTTGGAGGAACTCTGTCACGTCCGATGACGCGAGCTGGATGGATCGTGTGAAATGGCTCAAGCCGGGCGCTAGCAGGGGTTTGGGTGATTCGGGATGGTAGATGGTCGCGATCTCGCGCACCAGCCGTGGAATCTCATCTACGAGGGGAGTGAGCCATTCTGGATTTGGGTCTTTGCTCCAACGCAGTCGCTTCTTGCAATCGTCGATCGCCGCCAGCGCCAGACGGTCGCGTTCTCCCGGTGCGTTAAGAAACAACTCGGCGGCCGTGGCGTGTTTTGTAGCCTTCAAATCCGCAGCAAAACGGAGCCCCTGCCAGATCAGGACCGTGCCCAGTCCGCAGACGAGACCCGCGAAGAACAGAAGGAAGTGGCCGAGCATGGTGATCTTCCTTGAAGCGTTGCAACGGTTCGTGCAAGCTCGTAATGTATTTTGATAGTGCCGCAAACCTGCCATGAATCTGCTGTTTAATTTCTGGTTTCGAATTCTGTGGGCTGCATTGTGCGGGTTGCTGCTGGCCGGAGAGTTTCCTCCGTTCAATGCACATGGATTTCTGGTGGCACCATCGATTGCTGGACTACTGCTGTTGCTTCGTGGGATGCATGGACATCGCGCGCGAGCACTAGGCTTTGCGTGGGGCATGGCAGCCTTCGGTGGCAGTGTGACCTGGCTTTGGGGATTGTTCCCATGGTTTTCCCTGGCGCTGTTTGCGATCCTTGCGGTATTTCCAGCCCTGTTTGCGTGGATGCAAAGCAAGGCCGAAGAGCGCGGTCTGAGCGGCTGGAGCCTGGTTTTGTTTACGGCCATTAATTGGTCTGCTTGGGAATTCGTTCGCGCGGAATTGTTCCCCTTGAAGTTTCCATGGATCACTCCGGGCATGGCCTGGGGTCCTTCGTGGCTGCTGCCTTGGATCGGTGTTTACGGCGTGAGCGCGCTTCTTGTCGCGGTCGCAGCCCTCTTTGTTTCTAAAAATCCGCGAATGATGACTGGTGGGGTTCTCTTGCTTTTTGGACTTGTGTGGTCGCGCTGGTGGCCGGCTGTTGAGGTTGATCTGGCTCGTGCGGTTCGTGTCGCCGCTGTGCAGGCGGAAGCAGTTTCGATGGACCACCGGATGCAACGCACTGAAAAACTTCCTCCGGACATTCAGCTCGCGGTCTGGCCGGAATATGCAGTTCCCAGCGATTTGCGGGGCAGCCAGACTGATTTCAAACGTGTCGTCCAGATGTGCAACGAACGAAATCTCGTGCTTGTTCTCGGCACCGTGACTCCGATCCAGGACAAGTCAGGTGTTTGGAATACAGCGCTGACGATCGGCAAATTGGGCGTGCTCGGCGAGCATCACAAAGTTCATCCGGTCCATTTTTTTAATGATGGTGTTCCCGGAAAAACCGCGCTGCCTGTGAAGACTCCGCTGGGCATGATAGGCACTCCGATTTGTTTTGACTGCGATTACGAAGGTGTCGTGCGACACATGACGAAAGCTGGCGCGGAGTTTTTTGCGGTGCCGAGCATGGACGTGGACACATGGGGTGCGCGACAGCACCTGCAGCACTCGATGCTCTTCCGGCTTCGAGCTTGTGAAAATGCCAGATGGATGCTTGTCTGCTCATCTTCCGGGGTTTCCCAGGTCATTGATCCACACGGCCAAGTTCATGCGAGCCTTCCGCCGATGGAGATCGCGGAACTCTCCGGCGCGCTGTCGAGAGAGAACCGGCTCACGTTCTACACCCTCTATGGATGGCTTATTCCATGGCTGCTGTTTGTGGGTGGTGTCGTATGGTGGATTCTGTTGTTTACTCCGACGAGATGGAGAAGATGATGAAATGTGGAGTGGATCGAGGACTGTGGAATGGAGTTGCCAGCGGGCCATGAAGCGGCATGATGCGCGCTGTCATGTTCAAGCCTAATCTTTTCGATCTGTCGGGCCGCAGTGCTGTTGTCATCGGCGGCACCGGGGAACTTTGTGGTGCCATGGCGCTGGGTTTTGCGGAGGCGGGAGCCGAGGTGGTTCTTGTCGGGCGCGACGCGGCCAAGGCAGAGGCGAGACTGGCGACCATCTGCGCAGCAGGAGGGAAGGGTTATTTTGTGTCCTGCGATGCCTCAAAGAAGGACGGACTCGAAGCCTTGCTCGCGGAGATCTTGCAGCGCAGCGGGAAGGTGGACATCCTGGTCAATGGCGCGGGTGTGAACTCAGCGACGCCTTTTCTCGAAATCACCGAGGAAGAATACGATCGCATCATGAGCATCAACACCAAGGCGACGTTTCTCGCGTGCCAGGTGTTTGGTCGTTATTTTGTGGAGAATAAGATCGCCGCCAGTGTGATCAATCTCGGTTCCATGTCCGGTCTGATTCCCTTGAGCCGTGTGTTCACCTATTCGATGAGCAAGGGCGCGGTGCACAACCTGAGCCGCAATCTCGCGCGTGAGTGGGCACCGCTTGGAATCCGCGTCAACACGCTGGTGCCCGGCTTCTTCCCGGCGGAACAAAACAAGAAAGTACTGGTGCCGGAGCGCATTGCGAAGATCCTCGGGCACACGCCGATTAATCGTTTTGGCGAAGCACGCGAACTTGTCGGCGCCTCGTTGCTTCTGGCATCGAACGCCGCAGGTTCATTTATCACGGGACACGAGCTAGTGGTGGACGGCGGCTACTCGGCGATGACCATCTAGTGATTGTTGGCGATGGTTTACCATTGATTGCGTTTGTTCAATTCAATCAATCTCCAACGAAGGCAAACCATCGCAGCCCATCGCAAACCTCATTCATGCTCGCCTCTGATTTTGATTACGATCTCCCGCCGGAACTCATTGCCAGTGAGCCGCTGTCAGATCGCGCGGCATCACGGATGATGGTAGTGGACTGCGCGACGCAATCCATTGCGCATCACCGATTTGCTGATTTGAAGTCGTTCCTTCGCGAGGGTGATCTACTGGTGCTCAATGATACCCGAGTGGTTCTGGCACGATTCTATTCAAACGATGGAACAAAGGAATTGCTGCGGCTCAAGACGGCATCGGCGACGAATTGGCGCTGCATGGTGAAGCCGGGAAAAAAACTGCGTGTCGGAAATCAAATCGAGATCGGTGAAGCCACGGGCGCAGTGATTGAAGTGTTCGAAAACGGGGACCGGTTGATCGAATTCGACCAGCCCGTTGATGAATCCCGGCACGGTCATCTTGCGCTGCCACCTTACATGCACCGTGAAGACCGGGAGTCAGACAAGGAGCGTTACCAGACGGTATATGCCAAGCAGGAGGGTTCCATCGCCGCGCCGACCGCGGGATTGCATTTTACTCCGGAGATTCTGAGCGGTCTGCCTCACGCATTCATCACGTTGCATGTGGGTGTCGGCACATTCCAGCCGGTGAAGGTGGAGCGCATCGAGGATCATGCGATGCATGCTGAGTCATATGAAGTGAGCGAAGAAGCTGCTGATCGGATCAACCGCGCCGAACGCATCATGGCCGTGGGCACCACGGTGACGCGGGTTCTGGAGAGTGTTGCAAAACGTCACGGAAAGGTAGTCGCAGAGCGAGGTGAGACGGACATCTTCATTCATCCGCCTTATGAGTTTTGCGTTGTAGATGCGCTTCTGACAAATTTTCACCTTCCTAAATCCACGCTTCTGATGCTCGTGAGCGCATTCGCCGGAAAAGAACTGGTGTTACGCGTTTACCAGGAAGCGATCCGCGAGCGATACCGGTTTTACAGTTACGGGGACTGCATGTTGCTTGTGTGAGGATTGGACAAAGTCGTAGAGCGCGTATTCAGCGTGTCATGTTGTTCAGCAGCCATTCGTGCGCCGCCCCAGATAAGGTCACGAAAATGGATAGGATCTCATACCCCGATTAATTTCCATTTGTCATCCTGAGTAAAAGAAGCACTAATTCACATGGGTAAGAAAGCATTGCTTAACATGGGTAAGACCAAGAAGCTTCTGGAAGAAGAAGCTCGCTGCCGCGCCAAGGTCATCATCGTCTCCTTCCCCAAGAGCGGGCGCACTTGGCTTCGGGTTTTGCTCGGAAAGGCACTCTGCGAGAGATACGGCATCAGCGACCGGCTGGTTTTCGATGAACTTGCAATGACCGAGGCCGCGGGAGTGCTCCCGACCATGTTTACCCACGACGGTTCGGATCAAAGGAAGCGGCCACCTACTAGCTGGCGCGATTTGGATACCGACAAAAGTCCCTATAAGGGTAAAAAGATTATTTTCCTTGTGCGAGATCCGCGCGACGCATTGGTTTCGTCTTTTTTTCAAGAGTCCAAGCGAGCGGTCAGATATGAAGGCACGATCTCGGACTTCATCCGGGATGATCATCTCGGCATCCGGAAGATTGTGATGTTCCTTAACATCTGGCATGCCAGCCAGCACGTTCCCGATGAATTTTTTGTGCTTCGCTATGAGGATATGCACGCCGATCCTGCGGGAAACCTGCGGAAAGCGCTCGATGTCATCGGCGCGCTCGGCGTGAGTGAGGAAATCATCAGCCAAGCCGTTGAATTTGCCAGCTTCGACAATATGCGCCGGTTGGAGGAGGAAGACTATTTCGGGAAGAAGCGGCTCGGGCCGGCCAAATCCGGGTCCAGGGATGAAGAAGCCTTCAAGGTGCGCAAGGGCAAGGTGGGCGGATTCCTCGAATATCTGTGCGACGAGGATTGCGCCTATATTAACGACGTGATCCGCGAGCTTGGTTGTCCGTTCTTCCCAATTGATCAGGAATAATCCGACCACGGCCACGCGTTTGGGTGAGTGGGGAAACGTCGGTCTCCCATTCCTCACGGACTCGGATATGAGTCACAGGGGGGAGGGCGCGTCGTAGCGCAGTTCTCTGAGCAGGTGGCCGGCCACGGCTTCGAAGTCGGCGATATCTTTTGCGTTCATTTCGGCTTGCCAGGCTCCGGCGCGGGAGAGATCCGGCGGCTTGGAGGCCAGGCGGTGCAGCTGGCGCCTGTCGGTTGCGCTGGCATGAAGCGTGCCGTCGGCGTTGTGGCGATCGCAATATTCGAGGATGCGTTCCGACGCCTGCTCATGGTAGCGCAGCATCGCGGGTGAGCATGGCAGGTCGAGGAAACGACAGATTCGCTGAAGAATCCCGGCAGGGTCGGCTAAGAGGTCCTCATAGCGGATCTCCAAGTGATGGCGCGCGGCGCGGCCACGTTGCCGTATCTCGGTGACACCCTTCCCCCATGAATGGGCAAGCTCGGTAATATTCTGAGAAGAGGCAAACCACGCCCGCCGCTGGGAGAGCGCAACGTCTCGTCCATCACGAATCAGGTGAATGAAACGGGCTTCGGGGATGAGCCTGGCGATGACCTCGATCCGGCGTCCGTGGTTCGGAGTCTTGTCGCCCCAGCGCGATTTGTGGTGTTTCGCGGCATAAAGCCGGAAGAAGGTCCTATACCCTGAGGCGACGTTGAACGGCTGCAGCGCGGAAAGGGCGGCCACCAGATCTTCGGTCGCGATACCGTAATCGCCCCATTTGAGCTTATAGTTTTTGATGGTGTCGACGAATCCTGCCGGTGTAAGATCGGGCATTTCGCTGAGTTTGTCTGCGAGCGCTAAGAATCCCGTCTCCGGTGGGATGGCCATCTGGGGGTGGGCATCGCGCATCAAGCGCAGCAGGGTGGTGCCGGAGCGTTCCACGCCCACGATGAACGGGGCTGGCAGGAACGGGCAGGTGCGCGTCGTGGGACGGATGCCCAGCCACTTCGCCGCTGGCCGCAGCCACGGGGACTCCCAGGCGCGGCGCAGCGTACCGCGCAAGGTGACGGAGTCTTCCAGTTCGCGCTCCATCTTGCCGGCTTCCTTTGTCAAAAGAGCGACCTGCCTGGTGGCGTCTTTCAATGTCGCGCGCAAGTGCCCGGCTTCGCCCTGGTGCCAGCTCACGGCTGATGCCAGCTCGCCGAGCGCGCCCGAGGCTGATGCGAGCAACTCTTCGGGCGTGGAGGTGACGCGCAGAGCGGCGATGCGCTCATAGAGACGCAGCCACCAGTCCATCGAGCCCTCCAGATCCCCGGCCTTGTTCGCTCCTTCGACTTATTCCAGAGGAATGACGAGTTCGCGGGCGAGGCGTTCGCGGCAGGCATCATCGGCGCCCACCCAGGTGTTGAGATTAGGCGGCCTGAGCGGAGCGTCGTGCCACGCCTTGGCATCCTGGCACATGAAGAGCGCGGGCACATCTGGCCAACGCCAAGCATGCTGGGGCTGTGGCTGGGGTGTGGTGGCCGTGAATGAGGTTGGGGCGCGCTGGGAGTTCCCGGGGGTTGCTGGTGATCGGGATGCCGGCGAGACGCAGTTTCTCGGCGAGTTCGCCGGGATTGGGCGTGAAAACAAGGGCCGGTGCCCGCGGCGCTGGAGGCCGAGGGCCAGATCGCGCACATGGCTCTCCGCGCCACTGCCGTCTCCTAGTGTTCTGATGGTGATATGAACCGTCAACATTCCCTTGAATTGCGGCGGAGCATTCTTGCCGGACGCAAAGAATAGCCTGCCACAAGAGCCGATTATTGTCCAGCAAATGTTGAAGCGCGCTCTGGCACTTGCATCGCCGCTGCTCTATGGAATCAGTCGCGATGGAACGAACGGTTGGCGACTGGTATGACACTCCCCTTTATTACGACATCGTGTTCGATACGGACACGAGGCAGGAGGCGGATTTTCTGGAAGCGGTGATGGCCGAATATTCCATTGGGAAGAAGTCGGAAGTATGGCGCGTGTTGGAGCCTGCGTGTGGTTCCGGCAGGCTGGTGGCTGAGATGGCGCGGCGCGGTCACGATGTTTCCGGCCTTGACCTCAATGAGAACATGCTGGCTTATGCGCGGGAGAGACTGAAGAAAAGGAAGCTGGTTGCAACTTTGTGGTGTGATCGCATGGAAGAATTCAAAGTTCCGATGCGACGAAAGTTCGATCTCGCGCATTGTTTGGTCAGCACCTTTAAATATGTGCTCGACGAAGCGGGTGCCGTTTCTCATTTGCGTCGGGTCGCGGAATCATTGCGCGCGGGTGGCATCTATGTGTTGGGGATACATCTTTCTGATTACGGAATCAGGCGTCCGGAGCATGAGCGGTGGGTGGCGCAGCGTGATGGCATCAGTGTGGTCTGCAATACTCACACGTGGCCGCAGGACCGACGCGCTCGCACGGAAGCGATGCGGACTAGATTGCGGATTACCCGTGGAGGAAAAACATGGACGCAGGAGACACATTGGAAATTTCGCACCTACAATGTGGCGGAGGCTAAGGCCTTGCTCAAGGCCGCTCCGGAATTCACGCTGGTGACCTGCCACGATTTTCGCTGTGACATGGCGCTAACACGCAAGCTCGATGACAGCTACGCGGATGTGGTGATGATCTTGCGCCGTCGTTAAGCGGACAAGGCGCGCCAATAGCGTGCTGACCTCGCTTGCAGTGGCGGTTATTTTTTAACACCCATCGCGCGCACGAATTCGCGCAGGGCAGGGCTGGTGACTTTGCCCTGCTTGAGGATGATGCCTAGCGGGCGCTTGAGCGCGGCGTCCTCGATCCTGACCATGCAGAGGCGGCCATCCTTCGCTTCTTTCTCCACAGTGCGTCGCGGCACGATCGATACCACTCCCGCAACTTCCACGGCCTGCTTCACGGTTTCGATGTCGTCAAACTCATGGCGCTGCGCAAAACTGACCTGGTGGTCCCGGAGTGCGTGATTGATGGCCTTGCTCGTTGATGTGTCCGGATCGAAAGCCACAAAGTTCTCGCCCTGCAACTCGCGCAGCTTGATACGTTTCTTTTTCGCCAACCGGTGACCCGGAGGGCAGACCACGACAAGTTCATCTTCGTCGAAAATATCAGCGTTGATTCCGCCGCCGCTGCGAGGGTAGGGCACCAGGCCGATGTCTGCACGACCGGAGAGCACGTCCTCGTAAATGTGGGACGCGCGCTTGTATTCCACCTGAACCATCACCTCGGGATGTTCCGCACGGAAACCTTTCAATCTCTGGGGCAAATCATGAAGCCCGATGCTGTAGACAGTGCTTACCTTGAGTCCACCTGCGACTACACCGCTCGATTCCCTGAGTCGCGCCGGTATTTGCTTCAGCAATGCCAGAATTTCCCGCGCCGCGTGTTCGAAGATGCGGCCTTCGGGCGTGACCAGAAACTTCTTATTGGCGCGCTCAAAAAATGTCACGCCATAGCTGGCCTCCAGTGCGCGAATTTGCTGACTCACGGCGCTCTGGGTGATCCTGTTTCTAGCTGCCGCTGCGGAGAAATTTCCGAGTTCCACGAGGTCACAATAAATCTTTAGAGTCTGGAGTTGCATGACGGGGTGATAAGTTGAATGAATAGACGGGAAAAATCCAAATATATTATTAATGACAACTGTTGCCGCTCATATTGACGTAGTAAAATGCAGTATCGCAGAAGCTGCGTGCCGCTCTGCGCGGGACGCTGAGGATGTCGAACTGCTGGCTGTATGCAAGACTTTTCCCGCCGAAGCAGTGCGCGAGGCGGTTGATGCCGGGTTGCGATTGTTCGGTGAGAACAGGGTTCAGGAATTGCTGACCAAACAGCCGTTGCTTCCGTTACATTTACGCTGGCATCTCATCGGCCATCTTCAATCCAACAAGATTCGAAAAGTGCTGCCTTGCGTCGAGGCGATCCAGAGCGTGGACAGTCTCAATCTGGCGAAGGACATCGACCGTGTGGCTGAGGAACTGGGCCTGTTCCCCAAGATATATCTCGAAGTCAATGTCGCCGCGGAAGCCAGCAAGTTCGGATTTTCTTTAGCGATGCTTGAATCGCAGTTGGAGGAATTGCTGGCGCTTAAACGTCTGGAGGTTCAGGGGTTGATGTGCATTCCACCGGCGGGGCAAAAACAGGAGGATTCACGAAAGTATTTCATCTTCCTGCGTGAGTTTCGCGACAAGCTTGAAAAGCAGTTCGGCGCTAAGTTTCCCAAGCTGAGCATGGGCATGAGTCACGACTACGCAGTTGCTGTGGAGGAAGGTGCGACCATTGTTCGTGTGGGCAGTGCCATATTCGGAACCCGCTGACCAGATGCTGAGTCAACTGTGGAGCGCTGTCGCTTCTACCATTTTTTCTGCTGGCCTTCTTCACTTTACAGTCTTGACTCCATCACTCTCGACTGACATCCTCGCGCCTTGAGTCACAACCACCAAAAAAATATATAATATGGCCATCAAAGTCGGAATCATCGGAGCAGGCGGCATGTTGCAGTATCACGCGGCGGGTTTCCGTCTGGCGGGAGCGGAAATCGTGGCGGTGGCCGATGCGGCCCCCGGAGCAGCCGCCAAGGCCGCAGAGAAGTGGGGCATCGCCAATTCTTATGGATCCGTCAACGCCATGCTCCAGGGCAGCCCGGAGATCAAGGCGGTCAGCGTCATCGTGCCCAACAAATTTCACAAGTCGCTGACGATCCAGTGCCTCCAGGCGGGCAAGCACGTTTTCTCCGAAAAGCCACCGGCGCTTAACGCCAAGGAAGTGAAGGAAATCATCGTGGCCGCCAAGAAGGCCGGGAAGAAGGTGCTCTTTAATTTCAACAACCGTGCGCGGCCTGAATCGCAGGCTATGATGACCTACATCAAGGATGGTGTGGTCGGCAAAATCAATTCTGCGCAGGCCAAGTGGATCCGCCGCACCGGCATCCCGGGCTTCGGTGGCTGGTTCACCACCAAGAAACTTTCTGGCGGTGGTCCGCTCATCGACTTGCTCCACATGGTGGATCTCGCCATGTATTTCATGGGCTATCCGGAGCCTGCGCATGTGCTGGGCCAGACGTTCTCGGATTTCATCCAGGACAAGCAGTTCAAAGGCCCATGGGGCATCCCCGACCGCGTCGGCGGCACGACCGATGTGGAAAACGCCGCGCACGGCTTCGTGACTTTCAAGACCGGCCAAGTGCTGAGCCTTCAGGTTTCCTGGGCCGAAATGGTGAAGCGCGAGGAAGTCTCCGTGGTCTTCCAGGGCACCAAGGCCGGCGGCAAAGTGGAGCGACTCTTCGGCATCGACGGACTCGACAACACCGCAATCGACACCTGCGAACTCTACGTCCAGGAAAACGGCAACAGCGTGAACCGCAGCATCGTCACCCCCGCCTGTGAAGACATGGGCCGCATCGGCTCCGCCACGAACTTCATTGAAACGATCTCAGGCAAAGCCACCGCGTTGAACACACCCGAGCAGGCCTTGCGTCTGATGCAGGTCATCGATGCGATTTATGCTTCGGCGAAGTTGCGCAAACCGGTGTCGATTTGATCAATTATACGGAGAATCGGGGCAAGGTCATCTAAATAGGTGGTGCTGGTGCGCGGTCGTTCCATCGATAACACCACGTTGAATATGACGAATCGCAATGACTCGGTTCAAATTTACATCGCCAACAATCCTCGCAAGGTCGGCTTGGCCTTCTTGTTCGTCGGAATGGCGCTGATCTACTGGAAGGTTGTTCAACCGATTCAGATAGCGGAGGAGGGAACGCAAAAGATATTTCTTTCCAAGAGGTATATGATTTTGGGAGTGGATGGCAATGTTTATGGTCTTGCCTACCTCATCTTCGGGCCGAGAGTGATTCGTTTGCTTCGTCCGGCAGCAGGTGAATCAAGGACTGCCGCCTTCATTGCTGCCATTGTGGTCTGTGGGATCGGATACGCCATCTATCTTGGTGTGAAGCATTTTGTGGAATCGAAAGGGTATGTATTGGGCTGGTGAACGATGCGCTTGCCAGTGCTGAAGCCGCCGAGACCGTGCTGCAAATCCTGAGATAATGGAGCGCCCAAGTCGGGCTGACTCCGCATCCAGAATAGACCAAGATCATGAACATGGGGCAACCCTAGGCGCATTATGGAAATAATGATATTAGCGAAAATAATCATGTCCGGGCGAGTCATGGATCGAGCTATTAACGAATTTCCGACGTTCCGTGAGCTTGATAAAATAATCGCAGGATTATTGAACAAGATTATCCGCCGAGATTCTAACTCAATACAGTGCAGGTGAGCGATTACCTCGCTGTATTTTGAGAGTGATTGGTTGTTGTCTCTACATTCCGTTTAGCGGAATAGTGTTGAGGTTGATGCCTGGCCCGGCGGATGGGAGTCCGCCGGGCCTCATTTTGTCTTGGAATCGCGATCGGCTGGAGCGGGTGGTTGGCTGATATGAAGTCGCTTGGCGCGCTGGCTGCTATGAACTCAAACGGTGGTTGACGCCACCGCCCCCTGCGAGTATACGCAACGCCCCCTGCGGATGGTCCGCAATCAGCAACAAACTCCCAAACCTCACTACAAAAAATGATCAAGATTGGCATCAATGGTTTCGGCCGCATCGGTCGCATGGTCTTCCGCGCCGCAGTCCAGAATTTTCCTAAAGATATCGAGGTCGTCGGCATCAATGATTTGCTGGAGCCTGAATATCTGGCCTACATGCTGAAATACGACTCGGTGCATGGCCGCTTCAAGGGAGACGTTTCCGTCGAGGGCAGCACGTTGATTGTAAATGGCAAAAAAATTCGCCTGACTGCGGTGAAGGATCCTTCCACATTGAAATGGGATGAAGTCGGAGCCGACGTGGTGGTCGAATCCACCGGTCTTTTTCTTGATGAAGCGACAGCCTCCGCTCACCTCAAAGCGGGCGCAAAAAAAGTCGTTCTTTCTGCGCCGTCAAAGGACGCGACGCCGATGTTTGTTTATGGAGTGAATCACAAATCCTACGCCGGCCAGGCCATCATCTCGAATGCGAGCTGCACCACCAACTGCCTGGCTCCGCTGGCCAAGGTTATCAACGACGCGTTCGGCATCAAGCGCGGCCTCATGACCACCGTGCACGCGGCCACCGCCACGCAAAAAACGGTGGACGGCCCCAGCAACAAGGACTGGCGCGGCGGACGCGGCATTCTCGAAAACATCATCCCATCCTCGACCGGTGCCGCCAAGGCAGTCGGCGTGGTCATTCCCGAGTTGAACAAAAAACTCACTGGCATGGCGTTCCGCGTCCCGACCTCAGACGTCTCAGTGGTGGACTTGACTGTGGAGTTGAACAAGTCCGCGACTTTTGATGAGATCAAAGCAGTCATCAAGACCGCCGCTGAAGGCTCGATGAAGGGCGTGCTCGCCTACACGGAGGACAAAGTGGTTTCCACTGACTTCGTCGGGGAGACTCATACTTCTGTTTTCGACGCCGAGGCAAGCATTGCGCTCGATGGCACTTTCGTGAAGCTGGTGTCATGGTATGACAATGAGTGGGGCTATTCCAACAAGGTGTTGGAGATGGTTCGCGTCGTCGCCAAGTAACTGCAAAAACTCTTTTCTCGGATAGTTCCCTCGGCTCGTTCGTCGTTGGTTGCTTCCTGGCAAAATAATCCCTGACTCATGGCCAAACTCTCCCTTCGTGACGTGAATGTTGCCGGCAAACGCGTTTTCGTGCGCGTGGATTTCAACGTTCCGCAGGACAAGACCACCGGCGTCATCACCAACTCTCAGCGCATCACTGCTGCGCTGCCGACCATCCAGTTCATCCTGGAGAAAGGCGGTTCCGTTGTGCTGGCCAGTCATCTTGGTCGTCCGGACGGTCAGAAGGTCGCGAAGCTCTCGCTCAAGCCCGTGGCGGACAAGCTCTCAGAACTTCTTGGCAGACCGGTAGCGTTTCTCAACGACTGCGTCGGTCCTGAAGTTGAGTCCACCTGCGCCGCACTCAAGCCCGGCGAAGTCATCCTTCTAGAAAACCTTCGCTTCCACATTGAGGAAGAGGGCAAGGTCAAACGGGAGGATGGCACGAAGGAATCTGCTGATCCTGCAAAGATCGCCGCATTTCGGGCCAGCCTCACCAAGCTAGGCGACATCTATGTGAATGACGCCTTCGGCACCGCGCACCGCGCGCATTCGTCTGTGGTCGGCGTGGGTTTGCCGATCAAAGCCGCCGGCTTCCTCATGGAGAAGGAGCTCAAGGCTTTCGCCGCCGTGCTCGACCAGCCCGCACGACCGTTGCTCGCCATCCTTGGCGGTGCGAAAATCGCGGACAAGATCCCGCTGATCAACAACCTGCTCGATAAAGCCAACGAGATCATCATCGGTGGCGGCATGGCTTTTACCTTTAAGAAAGTACTCGAAGGCATGGAGATCGGGAACAGCCTCTTCGACCCCAAGGGCGCAGAGATTGCTCAGGAGCTTTTCGCCAAGGCCGCAGCCAAAGGTGTGAAAATTCATCTGCCCGTTGATTTCATCATCGCTGACAAGTTCGCGCCCGATGCCAACACAAAGTCCGTGACTGACAAGGAAGGCATCCCAGCCGGATGGGAAGGGCTCGACTCTGGCCCTGCGAGCCGTGCCATTTTCTCTGAAGTCATCGCCCGCGCGAAAACGATCATTTGGAACGGCCCTCCCGGTGTATTCGAATTTGATGCCTTCTCCGGCGGCACCAAGGCCATGGGCGATGCCATCGTCACAGCCACCGCGAAGGGCGCGATCAGTGTTGTCGGTGGTGGTGACACTGCGACTGCCGCAAAAAAATTTGGTGTTGTGGACAAGGTTACTCACGCTTCCACCGGTGGCGGTGCCAGCCTTGAACTGCTGGAGGGCAAGGAATTGCCCGGCGTTGCCGTGCTACAGAATAAATAGCCTTCTAATTTTCAACTTCTATATGCCCCCCGTATTCCGCAAACCCGTCGTCGCCGCGAACTGGAAAATGAACAACCCTCCGTCCGAGACGGAGAAATTCCTTCGTTCGTTCCTTCGCCTCATGCCGGAAAAATCAACGGTGCAGGTCATCATCGTTCCACCATTTGTCTCCCTCCCCAAGGCGGCGGAGTTGATCCAGGGTGGGCGCACGGAAGTTGTGGAACTGGGTGCGCAAAACATGAGCCAGCATCCCAGCGGGGCGCACACGGGCGAAACCAGTGCGCTCATGCTCAAGGAATGCGGCGTGCGCCACGTCATCGTCGGTCACAGCGAGCGCCGCGCACTGTATGGCGAGACGAATGCCATCGTGAACGCCAAAGTGCTCGCCGTGCTTGAGGCGCGGATGCATCCCATTCTTTGCGTCGGCGAGACCCTCGAGGAACGCGACGGCGGATTGATTGAAAAAGTTTTGGAATCGCAGTTGCGCGAGAGCCTGGCGGAAGTCGGCTCCCGGCGACTGCTGGATATCATCATCGCCTATGAACCCGTCTGGGCTATTGGCACCGGACGCACCGCCTCGCCCGAGCAGGCGCAGGATGCTCACGCCTTTATCCGCAAAGTGATTGGCGAGATACTCGATCCTGACACCGCGAACAAGGTCCGCATCCAATATGGCGGCAGCGTGAAGCCGTCGAACATGACCGAACTCATTGCCCAGCCTGACGTCGATGGCGCGCTGGTTGGCGGCGCGAGTCTGGAGAGTGGTAGCTTCTTTGAGATCGTCAAGGCGGTTAACACCTATCTTGTGGAGAACAAGCTGGGTTGAACGGGAGGCGGGGCTTTTAGCCCCGCTTTTAAATTATGAATGCGGGGCTGGAAAGCCCCGCCTCCCTTGCTACAACGCCGCATGTTCCTCAATTCCAATAAGCCGGTCGAGAAGCATGCGAACCGCCTTCCGCACTGGCAGCAGGATCAAGCGATGGTTTTCGTGACCTGGCGTCTCGCGGATTCATTGCCACAGGCGAAACTGGATCTGTGGCGCACGGAACGTGAGGCGTGGCTGGTGGCGCATCCGGAGCCGTGGGATGAGCGCACAGAGGATGAATATCATGTGCGATTTTCCGACCGTCTTGATGAATGGCTCGACGCGGGCGAGGGAAGCTGCGTGCTGCGCGAGCCCGGCATCACACGCATCGTGAGCGAGGCATTGCAGCACTTCGACGGCGTCCGCTGCTTGATGGACAGTTTTGTCGTGATGCCTAATCATGTTCATGCATTGTTCCAGCTTCTGTCGGGGCAAAAGCTGGAGGACTTGGTTCACTCGTGGAAAGGTTTCACAGCTCGTGGAATCAACTCCGTTCTTGGACGTAGCGGTTCGTTGTGGCAGGAGCGCTACTGGGACCGACTCATACGCCATGAGCTGCATCTGCTGCGGTGTCGGGAATACATCCGGCAGAACCCAGTGAAAGCACGGCTGCGTCCGGAAGAGTATTTGCTTTGGTATCGTTAAAGGAGGCGGGGCTTTCCAGTCCCGCTTTTGATAATTTCAGCGGGGCTGGAAAGCCCCGCCTCTCTTTGATCTTTCATTGAAGCGGGCGCAACAAACCGGGGCGCTCCATAAAGGTGCGGGAGCGAGCGGGTCTCGGGGCATCTTGCAATCCAAAGACGCGCTAGGCGTCAAGTGTTCTCCAAACCCACTCGTCATAATGGTGCAGCCACTCTCCTAAAGGTGTCTGGTTTAACCATCCCTTTGGTCGCCAATAGGCTTTTACAATCGGGGAATATCTTACCAATTCATCAAAGCCGTTTCTATAGTTTGGCAAGCTGTGTCGATATCGATAATAATCCACCCACGGGAACGTGAGAACATAAAGCAACGGAACGGCAAAAAGTGTGAAAACGATCCAGCGGCCGGCATGTGATGGCTTCTCTTCCATTCGCAGAAATTATCGAAAGTGGCCGTGCAACGCAACGTTCAGATCAACCGATATGTCTTCGCACCGTCCGCCCCGGATTCATCAAATCAGCGCGTTCCAGTCCGGTGATGATTTGAAACTGGCGGATGAGCCAGATGAAAACCGCGAACATAATGGCGCAGAGGGGAACACCGATGACGATGACGCTGGCCCAGTTGAGTGTGCCGATGCCTTTGACGAAGGCTTCGCCGCCGGGCTCCTTCTCGCGCAGGAGCCAGAGAGCGAGAAGAAAATTTCCGATGGATGAGATGATGGCGGCGCTGCCGAGCAACCAGGAGCCGTGCAGGAGGGTGCGCTGATAGCGGGATTGTTTCTCCGGGGTATCGAGCGCGGTGTTGAGGGCGCGCAAATTAAAGATTTGGGGCTGAAGGACGAGGGCATTGATGAGTGGCTTGCCGAACCAGCAACTGACCGGGAACGCCGCACCGAGTGCCAGCGGCACAGCACTTTCCTTAACGGCGAACCAGAAGGCGTCGAGCTTCAATAAGCCAAGTCCGCCGCTGAGGAGAATGGTGACAAAACCAAGTATGGAAAACAAATTCCACCCGGAATGCTTCCACCAGCACCAGACAGCGAAGAAGACGGGGAAGAGAAGGGAGACGACCAGGGCCCAAGTGGGCCCGAATCGCGCGGGATCGCTCAGTTGGTCGAGCACCAGCGAAGGCAGCACGACAGTGAGCACGATGTCGGCTAGGGCGTTGGGGGAAGAAGATAGGGAGACGGGGAGATGGGGAGACGGGGAGACATTGGAACCGGGAGAAGCTTCTCCGTGTCTCCGCGTCTCTGTGTCTCCGCGTCTTGATTCCATTATCGGATGGGCCCGAAGTGATTTGTTAGCGGCCAGTAGCAGAACAGGCCGGGACCGATCACGTTCTGCTCCGGCACCGTGCCCCAGTAGCGGCCGTCGGAGCTGTTATAACTGTTGTCGCCGAGCGCGAAGTATTCCCGGCGTGGGACGGTGGCCAGGGTAATGGGTAGTTTGATACGGCGGTCTGGCGAATAGCCCTGATAGCCATAGTAGCCCTGACGATGTGGTGCGTCGGCGGAGTTGTCAATGACACGGCGGAAGCCGCGTTCGATGGCAGGTTTGCCGTTGTGGAGGAGTTCCGGCGGTTGAATGTCAACTGTGTCGCCGGGGACGCCGCCGAGCCGCTTGATGTAGTGTTGTGATCCCTGCTCGGATGGCACGTTTATGTCATCGATGTTTTTCGTGGTGAAGACAAAAACTTCGCCGCGAGTTGGCCGACGGAAGTGGTAGGCGAATTTGTTCACGATGACATGGTCACCGTTGCGCAAAATGCCGCGCGCAAGAAGCTGCCCCGGACGGATGTGCACGCGTTCACCATATCGGAGCGAAGTGTTTGCGCGCATGTCGGGCGTGTCTTCGTCACTCGACTTCGTTCCGGCGCGCAGATTGGTGCCGAGTTGCAGTTCATCGAACAACTGGCGCATGGGTGCGTCGATTTCAATGACGTGTCCGTCGGTGAAGTGCAGTTTGCAGTAAGTGCGCCAGAACCGGATGGTGCGCTCCGTTACCGGCTCGCGCATGTCGAGGTATCCATCGTGATCGGAGACAACATTGATGTATTTGGTTCCAGTGAAAACCCCCAAGAACTTTCCGATGATCCCGGGATTAGGATCCTCTGCAGTGGTTTCTGCCCGGATGCCGTTTAGCGTGGGCTGCATGGAGCCGGTGGGAATCTGAAATGGCTGCGCGATGTAGGCGCGAATGCCCAGGGCGATGACGATGGAAACGAAAAACACTTCGATGTTTTCCGCGTGCCAGCCTGTCCGGGCCTGGGGTAGAGCGCGGTCACAGGCGCGATTGATCTCATCGGATAAACTATCGATTCGTTTTTCGTCACGTGCTTCTATCGACTTTTCCAGTTCATCACGCAGCCCGTTGATCTCATCGAGCTTGGCCTGGGGCAGCAGGTCACGCTTGTAGTTCAGGAAACGGGTGACGGCCTTGTGCAGAAGATTGGCGCGCTTGAGGGATTTTGAAAACGACGCTGGATTACCGTAGCCATTGTTCGCCACAGTGGATGACATGGCTGTTGGACGGAAGAGCAGGGCGGTACTGAATACTTGACTCGCGATAGGGATGAATCCCATCACGAGCCAGCTTTTACTCATCCCACAATCTCGAATCCTAGGCAGGATAATAAAAAACACTTCGTAAATGAACAACAAAATGCCGAACGTCCAAAGGGTCGCTGGATGCATGCTGCCGTTATCATAATTCAGATAAAGGACATAAAATCCAATTATGAAAGCCCATTGGCGCAAAAAATAATCAAACCGCTGCAAGTATTTCGGAAAAAAGTAATCAATCATAGTGGGAGACAGAACTGAAACTTAAGAAGGGTGCAAGCCGGTAAGCGTGGGAAGAAAATTCTCAAGTGCAAGTAGCCGGGCAGTAGTTCCGCTTATTATGCAAGCTGCGGCCTTCATGATCTTTTCAACCGTTTTTCAGCACCTCAATAAACGCTTCCTGCGGGATGTTCACGCGGCCGACGGACTTCATGCGCTTCTTGCCTTCCTTCTGCTTGTCCAAAAGTTTGCGCTTGCGGGAGATGTCGCCGCCGTAGCACTTGGCGGTGACGTCTTTGCGTGAGGCACTGATGCTCTCGCGGGCGATGATCTTGCCGCCGATGGCCGCCTGGATGGCGACGACGAAAAGCTGCTGAGGAATGACTTCCTTGAGTTTAGCGGCGAGCGCTCGACCCCGGGACTCGGCTTTGCTGCGATGAACGATGCACGCGAAGGCGTCCACGGGTTCGCTGGCGATGAGCATGTCCATTTTGACGAGATCGCTGGCCTGATAACCCGCGTGCTCGTAGTCCATGCTGCCGTAGCCACGGGTGACGGACTTGAGCTTGTCATTGAAATCTACCAGAATTTCGTTGAGCGGCAGGAGACAACTGAGGAGCACCCGGCGATCGTCGAGCGTCTCGGTGTGATCCATCTGGCCGCGCTTGTCCATGACGAGCTGCATCATGTCGCCGATATATTCGTTCGGAACCATGAGGAATATCTTTACCATCGGTTCGCGGATTTCCTGGATCTCCTGCGCGGGCGGAAGGAAGGCGGGATTGTCGACAATGATCTCGTCACCGTTTGATTTTGTGACTTCGTAGATGACGGAAGGATAGGTGGAGATCACGTCCATCTGAAACTCGCGGCGCAATCGCTCTTGCACGATTTCCATGTGGAGTAGGCCGAGAAAACCGCAGCGGAAGCCGAAGCCCAGTGCGGCGCTACTCTCAGCCATGAACGTGAAGGCGGAGTCGTTGATTTGGAGCTTGCCCACCGCCATCTTGAGTTTTTCAAAGTCTTCCGCGCTGACAGGATAGATGCCACTGAAGACTAGCGGATGGATTTCCTTGAAACCGGGCAGAGCCTCGGCTGCCGGATGGCGCGATTCAGTGACGGTGTCGCCGATCTTTACGTCGGCGGCGGATTTCACATTGGCGATGAGGTAGCCGACGTCGCCCACATGAAGCTTGTCCACGGCCAGCATCTTGGGTTTAAAAATACCGATGTCCTTCACCTCGTAGTCGAGGCCGGTGGACATCATGCGAATTTTCTGGCCGCGCACGATGCTGCCGCTGAAGATGCGGACGTAGGTCACGACGCCGCGGTAGGAATCGAAGATGGAATCGAACACTGAGGCGCGCAGATAGCCGTCGTGCGGGTCCTTCGGCGGCGGAATGAGACGCACGACGGCCTCGAGAATATCCTCGATGCCGATGCCCATCTTGGCGCTGGCTGATACCGCTTCATCGGCAGGGAGTTGCAGGATGTCCTCCAACTGGCGTTTGCATTTCTCCACGTCGGCGCTGGGCAGATCGATCTTGTTGATCACCGGGATGACGTAGAGCTTTTGCGCCAGTGCGAGATTGAGGTTCGCCACTGTTTGCGCCTCCACGCCCTGTGATGCATCCACCAGCAGCAGCGCGCCTTCGCATGCGGCGAGCGAGCGCGAGACTTCATAGGAAAAGT
>JANNQW010000327.1:0-26591 GCA_031400955.1 Verrucomicrobiota bacterium | reverse complement strand
ATGAAGAAGTGTTTCAAGACACTGGCGAATTCCATCGTCGGGGCGGAAAATCCCGCGCCGCGTTGGCTTTGCATGTCTGTTTGCCTGGTGCTGGTGGCGCTGACGTTCTGGTATGTGCGGGCCGCCGTGGCTCATGGCCAGACGCAAAACACGGTGGTCGAATACAACGATCAGCGCGTCTATTTGAGATACGCCTGCGTATTCAACGATCCCGGCTTCTTCACCCCCCGGATGAGGATGCCGCTTTATGGCGGCGTGCTCTCGTTTGCAGCCCGGGATGAGAATTTCCACTTCGAAAGGCCGGAGAGTTTTCTGCTCGCGCAGAAGTTCAACATCGGACTCTCTCTGGTGTGCCTGCTGGCGATGTATCTTTTTCTCCGGCGCTGGCTGGGCGACTGGTTTGGACTGTGTTTGATTCTGGTGGCGGCTTTCCAGCTCTATCTGCTCCGTGCCGCCTACGTGCAGCCGGAGCTGTTGCTGACGACGATCATCACGATCACCATTGCCCAGCTTATCGAGACGCTGCGCCGGCCGCGCTGGTGGAATGCGGTGCTGTCGGGACTACTGCTCTGCGCTTGGTTTTTGACCAAGGCCAGCGCCCAGGGCGTGCTCGGCATTTTCGGCATCATTTTGATTTTCAAGATGCTCACCGCGCCTCGGGGCGACAGGCGGCAGTATTTCATCGCTGGGGTGCTGGTGCTGGCCTCCTATCTCATTCCGATGAGTCCGTATCTTCATACCTCGTGGAAGATTTTCGGATCGCCGTTCTACAACGCCCAGAGCAAGTATTACATGTGGGCTGACACCAAGGAGGACAAGCATTACCTTCAGGGTCTGCATCTGGACATTGATCTCAAAGAGCTGCCGGCAAACCCTGCCAGCCTGCCCAGCGCCAAAAAATACTGGCGCGAGCATACGAAGGAGCAGATTGAATACAGGCTCCACAAGGGCGCGGACATGATGTTCAAGCTGGCGTTCAGAGACTACACACTGCTCTATTTCATGGTGGCGTTCTGGGCCGGGGTCATGATCTGGGCTTTCTGCAGACGGTGGCCGGACGGGATGGTTGCGTTGTGGAAATGGGGATGGGAGGCGATCTTTGTCGTGACATTTCTCGGAGTGTTCTCCACGTTGTTCGCCTGGTTTTCGCCGATCCAGGTGGGGCCGCGATTGATTGTCTCCATCACCATTGCCGCGCTTTTCGTCTGCATGGCGGTGACCCGCTGGATGCTTCACGAAGATGTTGAAATGATCGCCGGCGTTCCGGTGGCATTGGAAAAACTGGTGGTGGCCGGGTTTATCGTCCTGTGGGCGGTCGCGACCCTGGCGCAGGCACCACCTGACATGGCCATCGGATTTTTCGGCGGCTGATGGATTATCCTGGGACGGAGTTAAATTTTGATCTAAGCTGCCAGCCTTGATGAAAAATTCCTGCCGATATAACGTATTCCTTCTGATACATTACCCGTAAATTCCCCGAAGCCCATGTCTGATACCGCCGCAGCCAGTCCTTCCAATGAGCATGAGTCCCGCCCTGCTCGATCATCGTGGGTGGGCGTGTTTCTGCTGTCGGCGTTTTTTGCAGTGTCCCTCTGGATTTATCCGCCACTGCAGGATGCCAGCACTCTGATCGAGACTCCGACTTGGGTGAAATTTCTCGGACGGTTTCATATCATCGCCCTGCACCTGCCGGTGGGCGTACTCATCCTCGCGGCCATCGTCGAGACCGCTGTTTTTTTGCGGCATCGGTCTTCAAGAGTCCTCGCGCCCGCGATGAATTTCATCCTGATGGTTGGCGCGACCGGCTCCGTGGTTGCGGTGGTGTTTGGCATCATTCTTGCCCGCAAGGGGGGATTTGGTTTTGCGGAGTTTTACGCCCATCAGGCATTTGGCATCGCCACGGCGATCGCCGCGCTGCTTACCATGATGCTCAAGCTCGCCGCTGATTCCCGCCCGGCGTTCACCTGGCCCTATCGCATGATTTTCGCGCTCACGATGCTGATCATGACGGTCGGTGCGCACTTTGGCGGGAACATGGTGCATGAGAGCGACTACCTCATCAAGTATGCTCCGAAGACAGTTCGTGAGGGGATCGAGCAAATTGAGCATTCGATTCTTGGGTATTTTGAACCTGCCAGGAACGGTGCCGGGCCTTCGCATGATCAACCGCCTTCGAAGGCGGGCACACAGGCGGCTTACACCCGGATATCCCGCACAGCCACGGTCTATGACGCCATTGTCGCGCCCATTCTCGCCGATCGCTGCATATCATGCCACGGCGAGGAGAAATCCAAGGCGGATCTCCGGCTTGATACCCACGAGTTTATTCTCAAGGGCAGCAGCAATGGCGAGGTCATCGTCGCCGGCCAGCCGGAGAAGAGCAAGCTGATCCAAAGTGTGTCTCTCCCGCTTGATCACGATGATCACATGCCCCCGCTGAAAAAGCCTCAACCGACTGCGCACGAAATTGCACTATTGACCTGGTGGGTCAAGGAAGGCGCGAGCAAGGACATCAAATTGGCCATTGCCAAGGTGCCGGATGATTTGAAGGCGTCCGTCAAATCACTGATACTACGATCCAAGACGGACACCGCAGACACGAAAGGCGGAGGTCCGACCGCGATGCTGGCGTTGGCCGGGATTGTCGCGCAGGTGGAGCCAGCCATTGCCGGAGCGACGAAGGAAAGCAATAGTTCTGGTGCAGCTCAGCCCGCTTTTGCGGCGGATGCGAATGCACTGGTTTACAAGGACGTGGTCGTTCCGATCATTCAGGCCAAGTGCGTGAAATGCCATGGCAAGGATAAATCGAAGGGCAAGCTGCGCATGCACACCTTGGCCGATCTCATGAAGGGTGGCAGCGACGGTGCGACCACGGTCGTCGTCGGCAAGCCCGCAGAAAGCTTGATGATCAAGCGCAGTCTGCTCCCGTTGGACGACGAAGACCACATGCCGCCGAAGGAAGAGAAGCAGGTGACGAAAGATGAGATCGCCATTTTGCAATGGTGGATCGAACAGGGTGCAAACGAGTCGCTCACGCTCGCCGCTGCAAAAAAGACGCCCGAAGTCGAAGCTGCGCTTAAGGCGCTGGCGACGGTGGTGCCCAGTCGGGATGCTGGACAAGCCAAGCCCGCGTCACTAAAGCTCAAGGCCAAGCCGCTCACAGCTGAGGAGAAGAATGCGGCTGCCAAGGTGACAACGAAGATGACGGCGCTGAATGCCTCGCTCATGCCGGTTGCGCTCGACACTGAGCAGCTTCGATTTGGTTGCATCAACGCCGCCGACAAGTTTGGCGACAAGGAACTTGCGGAACTGGCGCCGGTCGCGCCGCAGATCGTGTGGGTGGAACTCGGTCGGAGCAAGGTGACGGATGAGGGTCTGGCGACGATCGCGAAGATGCCGAATCTCGAACGGCTTCATCTGGAGAACACGGCGGTGACGGATGCCGGGATGGATCAGCTCGCGGGGCTGGCCCATCTGGAGTATCTGAATCTCTATGCCACGAAAGTTACCGATGCTGGGGTCATGAAACTTTCCGGGATCAAGTCCCTTAAGAAGATATTCCTCTGGCAGACGGCGGTGACCAAGGACGGCGCAAAAAAACTTGAGGCTGCGATTCCTGGACTGGTGGTCAACATCGGCCTCAGCGAATCGGAGATAGCCAAACTCATTGAGCAGACCAAGGCTCCCGAACCAGCGAAACCCGCTGGTAAAAAACCTGAAGCCAAGCCGGCACCCCTCAAGCCAGTTGAGCCCGCGAAACCTGCGGTTCCAAACAATCCACCCGCGCCGCCTGCGAAACCAGCAGAAAAGAAGTGATGATCAACATGAACAGCACCCGTGCGACTGCCGGGAACAGGATCATAATATTTTTAGTGGCGGCGCTCGGGGCTGGATTCATTTTGTCTTCCTGCAAGCCGCCGGGTGAGCGCATGGAAATCACTGAATCGCGCGAAGTCGCCAAATACGCGCCGCCGATTTCACGGCCCGCCACCAGTGCTGAGCGATTTCACATGGAGTCGGAGCCAGTTACGGAGCCGGCCGCTGCTTCGAGGGAAAATCCGCTGACCTGGGTCGTGCCCCAAGGTTGGACAGAGGTGGAAGAATCGAACTCAAGCAGCATGAGGCTGATCAGTCTGAAATTTGGCGAAGGTGGGGCAGGGGAGTGCTATCTCTCCGCTATGCCTGGCTCCGCAGGCGGACTGGAAGCCAACATCAATCGCTGGCGCGGACAAATGGGCCTGCCCGAATATACCGCTGAAGAACTGGCGAACCTTCCCAAGAAGAACTTTCTGAATCGTGAATCAACTTTTGTCAGCTTTGATGGTGATTTCAAAGCCGTGGGTGCGGCGGAAGCGACAAAGAACTTTCGTCTGGTCGGACTGGTGCAGCCCGCGCCGGAGTTCACGCTTTTCGTCAAGATGACGGGCCCGAAGGAATTGATCGAAAAAAACGAGGCCGCCTTCGACCAGTTCATTCAGTCCATCAGCGTCAAACGCTGATTCTGCGACTGCCTCCTTTCGCAACTTTCAACCGTATCCTTTCTAGTGTCTCAGCCTGCAACTTCCAACCACACATCGACGTCCATCCTCGCGAGGGTGTTCGCCTTATTTTCATCGTTCGGCCTGGCTTCGATCGTGCTGCTGCTCCTGCTGCTGGTGACTTTTCTTGGCACGCTGGAGCAGCTTGAGCACGGATTGCTGGTGACGCAGGTGAAGTATTTCGAGTCATTCTTCATCACTGAGATCGATATGACCTGCTGCCTGCGGGCCATGCATTGGCCGTTGGGTGTGTCTGATGGCTGGACTCTGCCGGTTCTCCTGCCAGGAGGCTATCTCTTGATGATCGTGCTGGCGGTGAACATGCTTTGCGGTGGCATCATCCGGTTGAAAAAGGAATTCGTCTGGTTGCTCAAACTTCCATTGCGTCTGATCACCGGTCGCTTCAGTGAACTGACCCCCGCGCCGCGCCGGGTGGGCGTGTTGATTTCCCATCTCTCGATTGTGTTCATGCTCGTCGCCGGAGTGGTGTCCCTTTATTTAAAGAAAGAGGGCGCAGTCTGGGTGCGCGAGGGGCGGACCGTGAGTGAGTTTCAAAGCTTCCACAACAGTGTCATCGAAATCGAGCGCGTGCGCCCTGCGTCTGCAGATGGAAAGCGCAGTGTCATGGTGATTCCCGGTTCGCAGTTCACGGATCTCATCGCCGGGAGGGCGCGCACATTCTCCAATGCCAGGCTGCCCTTCGATCTGGTGGTGATGAATTATTTTAATCATTGCGAGCCGAGGCGCGATGCGGGCGCGGGTCCGATGAGCGTGGATGGATTTCGCTTGCAGGAAGTGGCCCGGAAGAATCCCAAGACGGGAAAAGTCTTGGAGCATGAAAATCTCATGAATGGCGCCTATCTAAAAGTGGTGAACAAGCAGTCGCAAGATGCGCAGACCGGCATCATCTGGCGCGGCGAACTCGCCCCATGGACTTTCAAGGGCGGCGATGAGGAATATACTGTCTCGATCGGCCGTCGCACTTATCCGCTGCCCTTTGAAGTGACACTGGAGAAGTTCATCCGGGAAGTGCATCCGGGCACCGGCCAGGCGCGCAAGTTTTCCAGTCAGGTGATCGTCAAACGCGAGGGGCAGCCGGGCGATGGAGAGAGCAAGCTCATCACCATGAACCAGCCGCTGCGCCATAGCGGCTTCGCATTTTTCCAGAGTTCATTTGATGTGGAAGCCGCCGACAACGGCGGAACACAGGCGTCGATGTTTCAGGTCGTGAGCAATCCTTCCGACAACTGGCCGCTTTACTCGCTCATCGCGGCTGGCACCGGTATGTTGATTCACTTCATCTGGTCTCTCGTGCGCTTCATCAAGCGCGAGAACAAAACCCCGCCGGCCGCTTGAAACCGAAATCACCGCGCCTCATGCATACGTCCCGTCTAATTATCTTCGCCGCGCTGCTCACATGCGGCATCAGCTTGCGAGCCGATGACAAACTCAGCGAAGTTCCTGCGACCAATCTCGCGGTCTTGCGTGATCCGGCGGTGGTCGAACTCTTTCGCTCAATGCCAGTGCAGGAGGGTGGACGCATCAAACCGCTCGACACCTTCGCGCGCTTTACGCTGCTGCGTTTTAGCATGATGCAGACCATTGGCGTCACTGAAACTGGCGCCACTCGCGGCGGCATCGGGCGGTCTGCGCCAGCTCCGCTGAAGGATCCTGCAACTGGGAAGCCCATCGTCAACGAGAAGGGCAAACCAGTCAGCCTATCCGCCATGGAGTGGCTTCTCATCTCTTGGTATCGGCCGGAACTGGCGAAGGAATTTCGCGTCTTCACCGTGGACAATACTGATGCGGTGACGCTGCTCGGCCTGCCGGGCAAGGGCAAGCGCGACCGCTATTCCTATAACGAAATCGCACCCGTGCGCGAGTTACTGGGAAAGCGCACCGAGGAATTCAGTAAGATGAGCCCGGACAGCTATTCCCCGGAGCAGCGTGCACTGGCGAAGCTCGCAGCGGATTTCATGGATTACACCCTGATCCTCTCGCAAATGGAGTTCGCGCGGACACCCTTCGGAGATGAGGCGAAGACCATGCCGGCGGAGTTGCTCGCAGAGTGGCAGAAATCCAACGGACAACTCGGCGCCTTCCTTCCGAAGATGATCACCTATATCAAAGCCCATCCGGAAGCCGGTGCGCCGATGGCGAATCCCTGGCTTGGGAAATTTTATACGCGCGCGAGATTGGGAGCGTTGATGAGCTTTAATCCGGCGGCTCCGTTTCGCATTTTCCCGCCTGAGGACAAAAAGAACGAAGTCTGGAGCGGGCCGGGCACGATCATCGAGTCAGCATTTGGCGGCGAGAAACTGGCCGAGAGCGATCTCGTCTGGCTTGATCGCTATGGTGCTATCGCCCGCGCCGGAGTCGATGACACGGCGTTCAAGTCTGCGGCGAAGACCTTCATTGATTCTACCATCAAAGCTGCGGCTCAGCGGAGTGAAGGCCGTTTTGTGCCCCTCGAGGTCAAGTATCACAAAACAGAATACTTCTACCAGGCGCTGATTTATTTCTTCGGCGCGCTCATCATTGTCGCCTTGAGTTGGCTGGCTCCGCAGGGCGGCTGGGGTCGCTGGTGTTCCCGCATCGGCGTGCTGCTGCTGTTGATAGGCTCTGCTTATTCCGTCGTCGGCATTGTGATTCGCTGCATCATCATGCAGCGTCCGCCGGTCACGTCACTCTATGAGACGATTATTTTCATCACATCTGCGGCGGTGATATTCGGGCTTCTCGCGGAATGGATTACGCGCAAGGGCATCGCCCTGGCCATGGCGTCTCTCGCAGGAACTGCGGGCATCTTCCTGTCCATTCGCTTCATGAACATGGAAAGTGTGGACACGATGCGGCAGTTGGAGGCTGTGCTCATCACAACTTTCTGGCTGGCGACGCATGTGCCGATCATCAATCTTGGCTACGCTGCCGGGATGGTCGCGGCAATATTCTCGATGATCTATTTTGCATTGAGAATCGTGATGTTGATAAAATCAAATCACGACGTGTTCAATCTGCGGGATCTGAATCGCATTACTTACGCTTTCGTCTGCGCGGGACTCTTTCTTTCGCTGGTGGGAACAGTCCTCGGCGGCATCTGGGCCAACTATTCCTGGGGACGTTTCTGGGGCTGGGATCCGAAGGAGAACGGCGCGTTGATGATCGTGCTGATGAATCTGGTGATCCTTCATGCCCGGCTCGGCGGTTACATCCGTGAAGTGGGATTGCACGCGTGCAGCATCATTCTGGGCATGATCACCATCTTCTCGTGGTTCGCCACCAACCAGCTTGGCATCGGGCTGCATGCCTACGGTCAGATTAGCGGCGTGTGGTGGTGGATTTACGCGTTCTGGGCCTCGCAGACGGCGCTGTTGGTATTCGCTTTGTTTCTCACTTTCTGGGATAGACGTGCCAAAGGCGATGATCAGGCTGCTTCAGTCAAGCTTCCGCAGGCGGGTTGAGCTTCATCAAGAGGCGCGCTCCATTACCAGCACCCGCGCTGCCAGCTCTTCCGCAGCATCTCGCGGCAGTGCACTATCAGATAATGTCTGCCATTCAGACGGATTCCATTTCGGAAAGTAAACGGCTCCCCGGTTTGCCGAATAGGTCTGCTCAATGAGTGTCAGCACCATTCGGTCTGCATGCGGCAGTGCTGCCGCATAAGTTTGTGCGCCACCGCAGCAGACGATCTCCGACACGGCGGCGGTTTCGCCCATCGCCAAAGCCTGCGGCACTGACGTGATCACATGTCCGTTGTCCGGCTCCCATCCACAGTTTGAACTTAGAACCAGCGGTGTATGGCCCGCATCAAACCATCCATGCATTTCAGCAAAAGTCTTTCGTCCGAGAAGGAGCCATTTTCCGCGCGTGTAGTCACGAAAGTGCGCGGCATCGTTCGCCAGTTTCCACGGGATGCCGCATGAATCGGCCAGCAGATGGTTTTGATCCATCGCGGCGATGAGCGTGAGTCGCGGCTTCACACACGCAATGATGTGGCAATAATCAAAAAACCGCAGGCTGGCCTTCGGGTAGGATCAGCACGTGGTCGTCGAGGCCGCGTAGGAGGGAGGACCGCTCCAGCCGGGTTGCCGGCTCATGGATCGGTTCGCCGCCGAGCGGGAATGTTCCGTAGTGCATCGGAATCATGCGTTGCGCGCCGAGCATTTCGAAGGCGTCCAGCGCTTCCTCGGGATTCATGTGCACCGGCCGGCCGCTGGGTGCCGCGTAGGCGCCGATGGGCAGGAGTGCGACGTCGATGTTCGCGCGTTTACCGATTTCCGTAAAGCCGTCGAAGAGCGAACTGTCGCCGCAGTGGAACACGGTGCGCTCATCATCGCGGATGAGGAAGCCGCCAAACTTGCGGAAGGTGTCGTGAATCATGCGCGCGCCCCAGTGGCGCGCCGGGGTGAGTGTGATTTCTAGATTGCGGAAATGGGCGGTCTGCCAGCACTCGAGCTCGATAATTTTGCTGAAGGCGCAGCGTTTTACGATGCTGCCGACGCCTTCCGGCACGATGATGGGTTGTCCGGCGGCAATGGCGCGGAGGCTGGGGAGGTGGAGGTGGTCGAAATGCGCGTGCGTGATGAGCACCAGATCAATGTAGGGCAATGCCGCAGGTCTGACGGTCGGATGGCTAACTCGTTTGATCGGGCCGTGCCACAACGCCCAGTTGGGGTCGACGAGGATGTTTTGTCCGCCAATTTGGATCAAGAAACCCGCGTGTCCTAGCCAAGTCACGCCGGTCTGTTCCGGGTGCATGGTGAGCAGCACTGACGACTCACCGCCCGGCAGTCGCGGAGTGAAGATGTGCGGGATGAGCACATCGTTGAGAAAACGCAGATTTCGCACCCGCCAGCCCACGGCAGGCATCAGGCCCACGCGGTTCAGATCGGGTTCTCGATCACGGATACGCCAGCGGGGTCGCTTGCGACCAGTTTTACTGGCCTTGGGGGGCTGACTTTCCTGGAGCATCAAATTCTTTCCGGTGCAGGGTAGATACCGAAGCGAAAGACAGGATACGATTTATGGGTATAATCGCAAGGAACAATTTCATGCCGCTAAGGCAAACAATTTGAACGATTCTCACGACCCCGCCCGCCGCAAGGCGGATTTGCGCCGCGAAATGCGGGCGCTGCTTGCGGACCTTACTCCGCAGCAGATAGAAGCGTGGTCGCGCAGCCTTGTGAAGTGGCTCATGTTAGCCGACTTGTGGACGAAGGGTGCTGGTGCGGTGGCGTTGTTTGGCGGGCTCAAATCGGAGACCGATCTTCTGCCGCTGCTGTTGTGGCTGCGGGATCTAGGCAAAGAAGCCGTATTTTTTGCCATTGGAGAAGAGGGCGTGATGCATCCTCATCGGGTGCGCCATGCGGGCGAGTTGGTCACGGGTGCCCACGGCGTCTTGATGCCGGATGTCTCCAAATGCCCGCGAGTGGACGAAGCTAATCTTGATGTCGTGCTGGTGCCAGGCCTGGCATTTTCTGTCCGTGATGGGGCGCGACTTGGTCGTGGGAAAGGCAACTACGATCGAGTGCTCGCCCAACTCAGATCGGACGCTCGGGTCATCGGCGTTGGATTTTCGGTGCAGATGATCGAATCAATTCCACGCGAACCTCATGATAAGTGTGTGCATTCACTTGTTTCTGAGGATGGATTGATGGAAATTACACCCCCCGTTTAGGCTGGCAGTTTCATCTGAAACTCCGGCACGCGCACATAGACGGCGCGACCGCTGTCGGTCTGGCCGAAGAAGGTGCCGGAAGCGCGGCAGGGCTCGCCGATCACATGATAGCTGTTGTAGCTGAAAGTCTGGCCCGGCTCCAGGCGCGGCATCTGGCCGACCACGCCATCGCCCTCGACCACGAGGGTGCCGCCGCCGGATTCGGTCACGATCCATTTCCGGCCGAGGATAGTCACGGGTTCCTCTGACTGATTGTGGATGGACAGGAAGTATGCGAAGGGATGTGGCTTGTCCGGCGGCGCATTCAACTGCGGAGCATAGACCACTTGGTCCACGGTGACGGACAGCCCTGGTATTTCGGCAAAACTTACCGGCATAATATTGGCTAGAGTCGGGGGCACCAACGCCGGGGTCAAGCAATTTGCTCCGATTGCAGATTGCACAAACCGGCCGGTGGATTTCAAATGGCCCATGCCCACCAGCCCGCCCGTCGTGCTCACCATCGCTGGTTCTGACTGCTCATCGGGCGCAGGGATTCAAGCGGACTTGAAGACATTCAGCGCGCTCGGGTGTTATGGACTCACGGCGCTCACCAGCGTGGTCGCCGAAATTCCAGGCGAGGTCTCGCGGATTCAATTGCTCGATCCAAAAATCATCACGGAGCAGATACGCGTGCTGGCCGAAGCGTTTCCCATTGCCGCAGCGAAGACCGGGATGCTCGGTGGTTGCGAGCAGATCGAAGCTGTGATCTCTGCGTGGCAAACTCTGAGCGCGAGCGGCGTGCCACTGGTGATTGATCCGGTGATGGTCGCCACCAGTGGGGCACGCTTGCTTGATGAAGATGCGATCTCACTGCTGAAGGACGAATTAATCCCTCACGCCATGCTTATCACGCCGAACTTGGATGAAGCGGCGGTGTTGCTCGGCAGAAAAATTTCATCGTGCGAGGAGATGGAATCAGCCGCACAAGAACTGTCGCAGCGGCATCGCTGCGCTGTGCTGCTGAAGGGCGGACATCTTCCCAGTGATGACACTTCCGATCTGCTGGTTCAAGATGGCGTCGCAACTTGGTTCGAGGGCCGCAGGATTCACGGCATCCACACTCACGGCACGGGCTGCACCTATTCTGCCGCGATCATTGCGGGACTTGCTAAAGGATTGTCGTTGGTGGAGTCGGTGCGCATGGGAAAGCAGTTCGTCAAGGCGGCCATTGCCGGCCATTTTCGCTGGGGAGATGTGGATGCATTAAACACACTCTCAGATCCTTCGTGAAGAAGTTTTTCGTATAAAGACAGGCGCCTTGTATCTTTTCATGTATCAACTCCGAATTGCGCGGAAGTGCCAGTCACTTACTTTGCTTTGGGGTCGGAACTGCGGTGCGTTTGAAAGATTGCTTGAGTAGACTTTTTGCTGCGCGGGTTTCGGCTGACTCGCTTTCACCGGAATCTTGAATGATTAAAATGTAGCCGTCCGAACTGGTCAGCAGTTCATAAACTTCCTGGTTGATTAGTTCGCCAACCAACACGGCGGTAATCTTTTTTCCGATCACCGTCTCACTGCCGAGTGTGATGCTGCAATTCGACACCTTCGACTTGGCGCCATATTGTTTTCTGAGCGCTTGGACGGTTTCCTTCCCGACCTCGCTTGGATTCACTCCTTTCATTTTCATGAGGATCAAGACGTTATCCTGTCCATCCAACGTCCATGTGGTGACCGTATCCGCAACCTCCTTGGTGACCGCATGTGTTGCGGGGAACGCAAAAGAAATATTGCTGTCGCTAAACGTTTTCTCCGGTTTTTCGCAGGCCGACAGCTTCAACTCTTTGCCATCCACCATGACATTTATGGAGGCTTCAGCGTTCACGCTGAATTTTTGTCCATTCAAGGTGACCTCGAAAGTGGTTGTGATTTCTGCGGCGTGCGTCACGAAGCCAAGTCGTGCCAGTAAGAAAATTAGTAATAGATTGCGCATGATATTGTGGGTCTTCGCTATTTTGGTTGGCTAACGCTGGAGGGCAAGCTGAAGATTGAAGGTGGTCATGGTGCGGAGCATTCAGTCCTAGCGGCCAGTAGATCCCTCATCCTCAGGGGTCTACCCGGGAGGCTTCCGTTACCCACCCAGAATAGCGAAGCGCAGGTGAGACTGGCATTCACACTTGATTTGGCTAAGGTGCGACATGTTTGTGTTTCGATTATTCGTTATCTCGCTCGCGACCTTGGCTCGCGCGGAGCCGCCGCCGCGCTTGGTCGATCAACTTCCGCAGGGCTCGTTGCAGTCGGCTTTTCAGATATTGCGCCGCGATTACATCCGGCGTGATGAACTGACCTTTGAAGAGCTTAACCGTGCTGCGCTCCAGGGATTGCTGGAGCGGCTGAACTTCAGCGCACAACTCGTGCCGCTCGGCCAGGAGGCATCTGCACCGAAGCCGCATGTTCATGCTGAATTTCTCGCGCCAGACATTGCGTATCTTCGTCCGGAAACTTTTAGTGAAGGCGAGGCGGTCCTGTTTGAAAATGAACTCTCCCGCATCGTGGAGCAGAAGGCCCGGCATCTCATTCTTGATTTGCGCGCGACTAAGGCACCCGGCTCGTTCGACGAGGCAGCGCTGATCTTGCAGTGTTTTGTGCCTCAAGGCGAATTGATGTTCAAGATGAAGCAGATCGGGCGCGATGATTCGGAGTTGTTCATCTCCCGGCGCGAACCGATTTGGAAGGGGCGCGTGGTTGTGCTGTCAGATGGAGAAACCAACAACGCCGCCGAGGCAGTGGCAGCCGGTCTCAAGCACCGAAACCTGGCCTTGATCATCGGTGAATCCACGCACGGTCAGGCGGTGCGTTATAACGTGGTCAAGCTCGATGACAAGGTCGCGTTGCATTATGCGGGAGCGGAAATGCTCCTTCCGGATGGTTCAGCGATCTTTAAGAAGGGCATCACACCGATGATCGTCGTCCGGGCATCCTTGGATGATAAACGAAAGGCGATTGAAGGCAGTCGCGATAAGAGTCACAAGCCTTTTGTTGCCGACCGGGTGCGGCCGCGTTTCAACGAAGCCGCGCTCGTTGGCGAAAAGAATCCGGAGCTGGATGATTATGTGCATCGCACGGCTGGCAAGCCGTTGCCCGGTGACGCAGGCCAGGTGCGTGACGTGGTGACACAGCGGGCGCTCGATGTGCTGCAGGCTGGCGATTTTACGGCTGCTGCAAAAATCAAATGGGATGCGGCATCTCATGAAGCAGAACCAGTAAATCCAGTGGATCCGAAGGCCGTGCCCGTGAAACCATGAGCAGTGATGTTCGCATCGAAGGCAGGGTCGTGATCCGCGAGATTCTCAATGAGCGCATCACGCGTGCGACCTTGCCGAACGGAAAGGAAATCATCGCCTTCGCGCGAAAGCTGGATCCGGTTCCTGACCTGCGCGTTGGCGACGAGTGGATTGTGCAGCTTTCGCTTTGCGATTTCAGCCGCGGAAGACTGGCTTACGCTGCACCGCCACCTTTGCCCTTGGCGGGTGCGAGCAGTGATTCATGAACGGTGGCCAGTGCGTAATCGCGGTTCAGCTTCGCGATCCAGCGCACACTGATGCCTTTCGGACAGGCAGCTTCGCATTCGTATTGATTGGTGCAGTTGCCGAAACCGGATTCGTCCATGGCTTTGACCATGCCGAGCACGCGGCGGTGTTTCTCCGGCTGACCCTGCGGCAGTGAATTAAGCTGGCCGGCTTTCGCGGAAACGAAGAGCATGGCGCTGGCATTTTTGCAGGTGGCGACGCAGGCGCCGCAGCCGATGCACTCGGCCGCGTCCATCGCAGAATCGGCATCATCTTTTGAAATCGGCAGTGAATTCGCATCCTGCGCTGAGCCGGTGCGCACGCTGATGAATCCACCGGCGACCATGATGCGATCAAATGCACTGCGATCCACGGCGAGATCTTTGATGACGGGAAATGCTTTGGCGCGGAAGGGCTCGATCCAGATGGTGTCGCCAGTTTTGAAAAGGCGCATGTGGAGCTGGCACGCGGTGGTGCCGCGCCGTGGGCCGTGCGGAATGCCGTTGATGACCATGGAACAGGAGCCGCAGATGCCTTCACGGCAGTCGTGGTCGAATGCGACTGGATCGCCGCCTCCGTCCATGATGCGCTGGTTCACGATGTCGAGCATTTCGAGGAACGACGCAGTTTCAGGAATATCCTTGGCGTCGATGTCCTGGAAGGTGCCTTTGGCGTTGGTGCTGGGCTGGCGCCAAATTTTCAGTTTGAGATTCAAGTTGCTGGCCATAGAGGAAAAGGTTCTTGGTTTCCTGGTTCTTCGTTCTTAGTTGGCTTCAGACGTAGCTGCGGACTGCGAGATGCACTTCTTCGTAGGCGAGCGGTTCTTTATGCAGTTTTGGGTTTGAGACGTCTCCGGTGAACTCCCAGGCGGCGACGTAGGAATAGTTCGCATCATCGCGCAGAGCCTCGCCCGCCTGACCGCGTTTTGCGGCTTCGTCTTCCTTGGTATATTGGTGCTCGACGCGGAAATGTCCGCCGCAGCTCTCTTCGCGTTGCAGGGCATCGCGGCACATCAGTTCGCCGAATTCAAGGAAGTCGGCAACACGGCCGGCCTTTTCAAGTTCCTGATTGAAGTCAGCGCCGGAACCGGGGACTCGGACATTGTTCCAGAAATCCTCCCGCAACGCGGGGAGGCGGTCGATGGCCTTCTGCAGGCCGTCGCGGCTGCGGGCCATGCCGCATTCATTCCACATCAGTAGACCGAGTTCGCGATGGTAGCTGTCCACGGTGCGCTTGCCCTTGATGTCGATGAAGCGCTGCGTGCGCGCATTGATGACGGCTTCGGCCTCCTTGAAGGCAGGGTGATCCGTTTTGATGGAGCCGGGCTTCTGTGACGCGAGATAATTGGCGATGGTCGTGGGAATCACAAAGTAGCCATCGGCCAGTCCCTGCATCAACGCTGACGCGCCGAGACGGTTGGCCCCGTGGTCGGAGAAGTTGGCTTCACCGAGCACGTGGAGGCCGGGGACGTTGCTCATGAGATTGTAGTCGACCCAGAGGCCGCCCATCGTGTAGTGCACGGCGGGGTAGATGCGCATCGGCTGCTCATAGCCGTTCTCGCCGGTGATGCATTCATACATGTCGAAGAGGTTGCCGTATTTTTCGGCGACCACTGCTTTGCCAAGTTTGCGGAGTTCCGGCTCGGAAAGATTTTTATCAGCCGCACGGTCGTGTCCGTAGCGCAAGATGGCATCGGCGAAATCCAGATACACACCCAGACCGCCGGGGCCGACACCGCGGCCTTCGTCGCAGGCTTCCTTCGCGGAACGGCTTGAAATGTCGCGCGGCGCGAGGTTGCCGTAGCTGGGATACTTGCGCTCCAGATAATAATCGCGCGCATCCTCGGGAATCTGCGCGGGCGGTTTGCCGCAGTCTTCTTTCTTCTTCGGCACCCAGACGCGACCATCGTTGCGGAGCGACTCGGACATCAGCGTCAGCTTGCTCTGGTATTCGCCGCTGACCGGGATGCAGGTCGGATGAATCTGCGTGTAGCACGGGTTGGCAAACAACGCGCCTTTGCGATGGGCGCGCCAGATGGCGGTGGTGTTGCAGCCCTTGGCGTTGGTGGAAAGATAAAAGACATTGCCGTAGCCGCCGGTGCAGAGCAGGACGGTGTCGCCCGCGTGGCTGCTGATTTTTCCGGTGACGAGATCGCGCACCACGATGCCCTTGGCCTGGCCATCGACGAGAACCAGGTCGAGCATCTCGGTGCGCGGGAACATCTGCACGCCACCGCGCGCGATCTCTTTGCTCAAGGCTGAATATGCGCCGAGCAAGAGCTGCTGTCCGGTTTGTCCGCGTGCATAAAAAGTGCGGCTCACTTGAGCGCCGCCGAAGGATCGGTTCGCGAGCAGGCCGCCGTATTCCCGCGCCAGAGGAACGCCCTGTGCGACGCATTGGTCGATGATGTTCGCGCTGACTTCGGCGAGGCGGTAAACGTTGGCTTCACGCGCCCGGAAGTCGCCGCCTTTGATGGTGTCATAGAAGAGGCGATAGGTGGAGTCACCGTCGTTCTGGTAGTTCTTCGCGGCGTTGATGCCGCCTTGCGCGGCGATGCTGTGGGCGCGGCGCGGGCTGTCTTGGAAACAGAAACACTTCACGTTGTAGCCCAACTCCGAGAGTGTCGCTGCGGCTGATGAACCTGCGAGTCCGCTGCCAACGACGATCACGGTGTATTTCCGTTTGTTCGCGGGATTGATCAGCTTGGAATCCTGCTTGTGCTTCGACCACTTCTGCGAGAGCGGGCCGGATGGGATGTGGGCTTCGAGGGGCATGGCGGGAAATGACGAATAAGTAATGGCCTAGACTCAGCGTCCGTAGCCGAAAACGTAAATGGCGATGGGAATGGAGCAGTTGCCGATCAAAATAATGGCGGCATAAGCACTGCCGATTTTTTCAAAGATCGGGCGCGTCCGTTCCGTGGCCAGGCCGAGTGTTTGAAACATGCTGTTGACGCCGTGACCGAGATGCGAGGAGAGCAGCAGCATGGCGATGATGTAAAAGATGGAGGCGGGCAGCCAGGAGAAGCCAGCGATGACCATCTTATAGACGTCATGAACTTTTTCGCCGTGGAGCATGACTTGATAAGTGCCGTAGTCGTTTCCGGCATGAACGGTGAAATGCAGCAGATGGTAGATGATGAACGCCAGGATGGTCAGTCCGCTGAGGATCATGATGCGCGAAGATTTGCTGGCCTGAAGGGTCGCGTTATATCCGTAACGCTCAGTCCGGGCGGCTCGATTTTCCCTTGTGAGCTGAATGGTCAGCACGATGTGAAGAACCACGCAGAACAGCAGCCCTACGCGGGCAATCCAGACGCCGCCGCCATGCAACATGGTTTGGAGGAAGTGACCGTATTCATTGATCGCGTCCGGCCCGGCAAAGATGAGCAGGTTTCCGATCATGTGGCCCAGCAAGAAGAGCACCAGAACAGCGCCCGTCAGGGCGACGAGCAGTTTTTTGCCAATGGAAGAGCCAAGGAACGAGGAGAAAGACTTAAGCAATGCGCTCATAAAAACGGAGTGTCACCATTGCGATACGGCGGCAAAAGGCAAGAGGAGGCGGGAAAAATCTTGAATATTCCTTGCGCGGAAGCAGGGGTGGATTGCGCCCCGTCAATATATGCGCTTGTATGCGCGCATGTTGCGCAATTCTGGCATCCGCCTTGTTCTCCTCCTTGCCGCCCTGCTTGCAGGCTGCGATTCCGGGGAGCCGGGTCGCATGTCTCTCGATGACTACGAAAGCTCCGAAGGCGAGGCTTTGGTGCGGCATCTCATATCTCAATTGCCGCTGCTTGATCCTTCAGTGCCGAAATCCTACTGTGTTGTGAAAGGAGCGCGGCTGGCGAGCACCAGCACGAAATTCGTGGAACGAATGAGCGACCTCAAGATTCGCTTTGTCAGCGGCGAAGTCCTGGTCATGCGTGATCCCGACAAGATGATCGTTGATTCCAGCACCAATCTGCCGCCGGTGACGCTGCAAATCTCCGAGATCAAACGCACGGGGGAGCACACGCGCGAGGCGATCGGAGGCTGGGCTTACAAGAAGACGTTCGAGCGGCGCAAATACAAGCTGCAAGACGATGGCCAGGGCTGGGTGGTCACGCCGGGCGAACGGATTGAGGGAAACTACGAACTGGCAAAATAGCTGGGTTATTGCGAATAATCATCTCTGCAACTCCATGAAACTTCCGCTTGTCGCTGCCGCCGCAATCTACTTCGGCGCCTTTATTGTGACCACCCGCGCCGAGGAGTGGTCGCGCTTCCGCGGGCCGAACGGTTCCGGCGTGAGCGATGCCAAAAATCTGCCGGACAAGATCGATGACTCGAACACCGTCTGGAAAGTGGAAATGGGAACCGGCTGGTCCTCGCCTGTGCTTTTCGGAAACAAGATCGTCCTTACCGCCGAGACTGGGGCCGGCAAGCGGGCGGTGATTTGTCTGGATGCCGCGAGCGGCAAGGAACTTTGGCGACACGAGGAGAGCTTCATCGAACACAAAAAACACAACTTCAACAGCTTCGCCAGCAGCACGCCCTTCATGGATGCCGAGCGCATCTATGTGAACTGGAGCAACGGCACGGCGATTCAGGCGCTGGCGCTGGATCATCATGGCAAGGTGCTCTGGCACAATGATCACGTGGCCGATTACATTCACGAGCACGGCACCGGCGCTTCGCCTGTAGTGGTTGATGGAGTGATGATCGTGCGCAGTGAATTCGATTCGGAAAAGGAAGGCAAGGATCTCACGACTTCGCCCGAGCAGAAGGATTGGAAGAGCTGCATCGTCGGGCTCGACGTCAAGACCGGCGCGCAGAAGTGGAAGCTGCCGCTGCCGAACTGCCTGAACACTTACAGCACTCCAATTGTGCGTGATCTGCCCGGTGGGAAACACGAGTTCATTTGTGCGGACACCGGCAGCGGTGTCATTGGCATCGACACCATCACTGGCAAGATCAACTGGCAGCACAATCCCGGCTATAAGCAGCGCAGTCTGGGTTCGCCCGCGTTCAAGGACGGTATGTTCTTCTGCACCTTCGGTTCCGGCGGCGGGGGCAAGGAAATTGCGGCGCTCGATTTGAACAGCGGCAAGCCGAGGCCTATGAACCTATCGATCACCAAAAGCCTGCCCTATGTTCCCACGCCGATTGTGATTGGCGACTATCTGTATCTGCTGGGCGATGGCGGCATTTTGAAATGCGTCGAGTTCAAGACCGGCAAGGAGGTTTACGAAGAGCGTCTCAATGGGAGCAGGAGCAGCAGCAAGTTCTTCAGCAGCCCCGTCGCGGCGGACGGAAAGATTTTCTGCGCTAGCCAGATGGGCGATCTCATTATCGTGAAAGCTGGTCCTAAATTTGAGCAGCTCTCAGCTAGCAAGCTGGATTCTCCGATTAACGCTACGCCTGCGATCGCGAATAACCACTTGTTCATTCGCACGGAGAAGTCGCTTTATTGTATCGGAGCGAAGACGCAGTTGCCATAAATGAAATGGAGCGCGGGCTTCAGCCCGTGTTATCAGGGAATAACGGGCTGAAGTCCGCGCTCCCGTCAGAGCATCGCGCGAAACTCAGGCTCGCTATGCCTTTCCTGTGAATATATCTGCAATGCGGCGTTTGATCGCCTTCTCCTGAGCGGCGAGCCGACTTTTTTCCGTTTCGAGCATTGCAAGCGCTTCTTCTTCAATCCTCAGTCGGTCCATCAAGTCGCTTGCTACAGGCATCGCCATTAGATCTTTGAGAGCTTGCGTCTGAGACTTATCCATAAGCATTTCGGCATCACCAGTTGACAGTGCTCGCTTGTGTTTACATTGCTGGTTCAGCTCTCCTGCTTTGCAGGTGCAACGAACGACCATGCGGCCACCTATGACTTCAAAAGTCACATCGTAGGGGTTACCCGAACTGCTCTTGGCTAGAAATGCGTGCTTCATGTCGCTTGATGGGTGGTGTTATTCAAAAAGGTCATTCTTTATCTTAGGCGGCTGAGTAACTGCTTCGTGTCCGATTAGCTTGAGGAATTCCGCTTCATTCAAGACTGGCACTGAGTGTTTGTTGGCACCCTCAATTTTGTTTTCACCAGGATCACTTCCAGCTACTACAAACGATGTTTTCTTGCTCACGGAGCCCGTCACTGAACCACCTTGCGCCAGAATCTTATCAGCTGCTTCATCACGAGTCATGGACGACAGTGTGCCAGTAAGCACAAAGATCTTTCCTTCCAATACTCCGTTTGAGCCAGAAATTGAGCCGCTTGAAGTTGGATTGATTCCCAGTTCGTCAAGCCGATTAAGCGTAGCACGACCGATTTCGGAGGAAAAATAGGCTAACACCGATTCGGCGGCTACCGGTCCAATTTGATTAAGTTTAACATTAGCTAGGCGTTTGCGCACTGGAACCAGCTTTTCTCGAATCTCGGATTCGCGGATTTTTAGAATTTGCTTCTCATGCGCATTCTTCGTCTTATTCGCAAATGTCTGCGGACTGTTTATCAGGCGTTCGGCCTCAAGTTTGCTCTCCAATACGACATCTGCCAATAATTCTGAATTCGCTAGTTCGCGGAAGGTTGAGTGGTGTTTCGCCAACTCAAGCGCAGTAGATGCGCCCACCTCATGTATCCCAAGGGCGAATATCCATCGATGAAGCGGCAGCTTTCGCGAAGTTTCAATGGCTAAAATAACTCGTGCTGCATTCTTCTTCCCAAAAACGCGTCGATCTTTTTCCGTTCCCAGGTTCAATTCCGCCAATTGCGCTGGGTTAAGCGTAAAGACATCGAGCGGTTCTTTAACCAGTCCACTTTCAACCAAGCTCTTGGCAACAATGCCGCCGATACCATCGAGATCGAGAGCTCTTCGCGCAGCAAAAAACTCTAGACGGCGCATCAATTGCGCGCTGCACGTCAGATTGGAGCAACGGAGCACAACAAGACTTTCCTCCTTTATCACCGGTGCACCACACGTGGGACAACGTTTTGGGGGATGAATAACCCTCTCATTGCCTGTGCGTTTGGCTGTTTGCACTTCAACAACAGCAGGTATGATTTCGCCACGCTTTTCGATTACGACGAAGTCAAGAATTCGCACGTCCTTTCGTGTGATTTCATCAAAATTATGAAGAGTTGCGTTGGAAACAGTTGACCCGCTGAGCCGTGTCGGCGCGAGCCGTGCAACCGGCGTGAGTGCGCCCGTCCGCCCTACCTGAATATCGACGTCAAGAATCTGGGTCTCAGCCTGTAATGGTGGGTATTTGTATGCCCTAGCCCACAATGGAGATTTTGATGTGACTCCAAGCAAATTTTGCTCTCTAACGGAATTCACTTTGATAACGGCTCCGTCAGTTTCGTAAGGCAGATCGTGGCGTTTTGAGTCAAGTGCTTCAATAACGCTGATGGCTTCGTCTCCAGTATTGCATTCCCATATTAAGTCAGCCTTCGGAAGTCCTGCCGATTCCAGTAAATCGTGAAGATCAGTTTGCGAACTCAGATTCGCATCGCCCTGATCACCAATACCCCAAAAAACAATGCGGAGTGGACGCTTCTTGACCTCAGCAGGATCAAGGCTTTTTATGGTGCCCGCAGTCGAGTTTCTGGGGTTTTCAAATGTCTTTTCGCCTTCTTCTTCGCGCTCGGCGTTCATTTTTTCGAAGTCTTTGCGATTCATAAATACCTCGCCGCGCACTTCGAATGTTTGCGGTCCGGTCTTCGGGAGCTTCAACGGCAGCGCGCGAATGGTCTTGATGTTCTGCGTGATGTCGTCGCCCACACTGCCGTCACCACGGGTTGCAGCATACTTCAGAACACCGTTCTCGTATCGGACAGCCACGGCGACGCCGTCCACTTTTGGCTCGATGACACAATGGACCCGTTCTCTATCTAGTTTTTTTTGCAATCCTTCGTAGAACTTAAGCAGCTTTTCCTTGGTCTCGACATTTTCCAAACTCATCATCGGCACGCGGTGAATGATCTGTGCGAATCCTTCAAGCGGCTTGCCACCGACGCGCTGAGTGGGCGAGTCTGGCGTGATCAGTTCGGGGTGGGCAGCTTCAATATCCTGCAGCTCGCGCAGCAGCGCGTCGAAGTCACGATCGCTGATCTCCGGCTGTGCGTGCTGATAATAGAGCGCGTTATGGCGCTCGATTACTTCGCGCAATTGTGCGGCGCGTTTTACAGGTTCGTCCCGATGCATGAGACAGGATTAACAAGATTTCTCAGGATTCACAAGAGCCTGATGACTTGAAGATGCAGAGCAGGCTGTGTCCGCTTAAAGCACCGAGCAAGCCGCCCAGGGTGTCAGCCATCCAGTCGAAGGGGTCGTTGCCGCTGCGGTTGGGCGTGAACGTCTGGTGCCATTCATCGAAGGCACCGACCGCCGAGCAAAATACGATGGTGATGAGCGATGTCGTCACCAAGCCCAGCGCGGGTTTTTTGAGCCGCAGTCCGACGAAAAACAGAATGCCGCCGATCGTGAAGTATGCGGCGTGAAGGACCTTGTCCTTGTTGTGGAACTGAGGGCCCGGAGGGTGCAATCGCGACTGGGAGGAAAACCAGAAAAGGACGGTGAACCAGATGGCGAGGAGGGTGAACCAAGGGCGGGGACTAACAAGCATGGATGGAAGGATGGTGAGCCACCCGCGCTAATCCTTCATTTCAGTTTCCATCCGCTCACTGAGCCATTGCTTGATCATGCTCTGGTAGTTCAGGAAGCGGCGGCGCGCGATGCGTTTGATACGGCTAAGCATGCGCGGGTCGAACCGCAACGTAATGGTGGTGGACTCGCGCACATTGGGATGGTGCAGCGATGTTTGCATGAGGCGCCCGTGGATTTGGTGTGCTGCCCAGTAACTGACCTCTTCCTGCTCGCTTTCGAATTGCGGCAAGTCTGTCCAGGCGTGGATATATTTCATGCTGCTCATATGGCGGACAGGCGTCTTATTTAAATTTCCTCCGACCTCTTTCGGTCGTAAAAGTGCTCCTCCTCGGGGGTCATCAGTCGGGCATAGATCACGCGGTATTTCTTCCCGTCCGTCCAAAAAACGGAAAAAATGCCGTGATCGGAGAGTGATTTACCGAGGGAATAATAGCGCGCCGAGTGGCGACTGGAGCTTTCCCCATCCGGCAGGAATTTGAGCGCAAAGGGGTCTTCAAACGACTCTTCAATATCCTTGGGCGGAAGCGCCGAAAGGTCGAAGGGAGCATCTATCCAATCAAAGTCCATGCTGGGCGCGGTCAGGGTCGAATTGCATTGGTATCTGGAAACTAGCCTATTCGCTCCGTTGGATCAATTCAATCTCATATCCTTCCGGAGCGTCAATAAAGGCGAACCAGCCGCTGGCACTCTCGGTGGGGCCGTCAGAAAGCGGGAAGCCCTTGGCGGCGGCGTGCTGGGCGAAAGCCTGGATGTTGTCCACCTCGAAGGCGAGGTGGGTGAGGTCAGGCCCGATGATGACTGGACCGCTGGCGGGGTAACAGCAAATTTCGACGAGTTCCTCGCTCTGAGGCGCCTTGAGGAAGACGAGTTCGGAGCCGCGAGGGGATTTGTGGCGGCGGACCTCGGTGAGGCCCAGCACTTCTTTATAGAAGGAGACCGACTTTTCGAGGTCGGCTACGCGGTAACGGGTGTGGTGGAGTTTCTTGACCATGGCAAAATGCGCGCTTCCAGTGGCGGCTGCAATCAGCGTAAGCTGGTTGTGCTCCGCAGCAAGCGCGGATGTAACCACCCTTCGACAAAAATCAACTCCACCACCGGCATCCATGTATTTTCTCGGCATCGACAGCGGAACTCAAAGCACCAAGGCCATCGTTCTCGATTACGAGACCGGTCGGATCGTAGCCAGCGCGCATCGCAAATACGATCTCATCGCAGGACTGCCGTCCGGTCATCTGGAGCAGCATCCTTCGGATTGGATCCAAGCAACCGATGAAGCGGTCGCGGAATGCGTGCAGAAGCTCGGTGCTGAAAACGTGAAGATTGCCGGCATCGGCGTCAGCGGCCAGCAGCACGGGTTGGTGGTGCTGGATGCCAAGGATCAAGTGGTTCGTCCGGCAAAGCTCTGGTGCGACACTTCCACAGCCGCCCAATGCGACCAGATTGCGCATGAATTCGGCGGTCAGCCGGGCTGCATTCATCTGGCGGGCAATGCCATGCTGCCGGGCTACACGATTCCAAAACTTCTCTGGCTCAAACAGAACGAGCCGGAAAATTTCGCCCGAGTGGCGTCGATCCTGCTGCCGCATGATTATCTCAACTTCTGGCTCAGCGGTGTGAAGCGCATGGAATACGGCGATGCCAGCGGCATGGGCATCCTTAATGTGCGCACGCGTGAATGGTGCTACGAAATCTGCGACTTCATCGACAAGCGCGTGCGTGACATGCTGCCGCCGCTGGGTTCGTCGTTGGAAGCACATGGTGTTCTCCGACCCGAACTGGCAAAAAAATGGGGCTTGTCTGACAAGGTGGTGATCAGCGCCGGTGGTGGCGACAACATGATGGGCGCGATCGGCACCGGCAATGTTAAGCCGGGCGTCATCACTGCGAGCTTCGGCACCAGCGGAACGCTCTACGGCGTGGCTGCGGAACCGGTGGTCGATGGTCAGGGCGAGGTCGCTGCGTTTTGCGACAGCACCGACCAATGGCTGCCGCTGGTCTGCACGATGAATGTCACTGTCGTGACCGAGCAAGTGCGCGAGATGTTTGACTGGAGCATTCCCCAGCTCGAAGCCGCAGTCGCCAGCGCACCCGCTGGCGCGGAGGGCATCACGTTCCTGCCGTATCTGAATGGCGAACGCACGCCGAACCTGCCTGATGGCACTGGTGTTCTTCATGGTTTGCGCACGACGAATATGACGCCGCAGAACCTCGCGCGCGCTGCGGTCGAAGGGGCCACGCTCGGACTGGCTTACGGTTTGCGCCGGTTCCGCGAACTGGGAATGAACCCCAAGGAAATCCGGCTGACCGGTGGCGGCTCCCAGAGCAAAGCCTGGCGTCAAATTGCGGCGGATGTTTTCAATGCCGAGGTGGTCACGCTCGCCACCGCCGAGGGCGCGGCTCTTGGCGCAGCCATCCAAGCGGCATTTGCGACTCTGAACCCCACGAAGAAATTCAAACACATTGAAGAGCTGACGACCCGGCTGGTTGCGCTCGATGAAAGCACTCGCTGCAAACCCGACGCTGCCAATGCGGCGCTGTATAGTGAGCGGCTCGAAAGGCTAACCGGCCTCACGCGTCGCTTGCACGAAGTCGAATATCTCTGAGGCATGGCCAAAATCCGCCTCAAGAATCCCGGCAAGCCCATCGCATGGCTCATTCGCGCCATCTGCGAAACCTTGCGCTTCCGCGTGGTGGATCACTCGGGCATCCCCGGGCAGGACATGGATCAGCGCACCTGGATTTTCTGGCACAACCGGATGTTTATTTTTCCGTGGCTGCACCAGAATCTTTTTCCTGGCCGGGGCGGTGCCGTTCTCACCAGCGCCAGCGGTGACGGACAAATCATCGCCGATGTCTGTGCGGACTTCGGATTTTTCCCGGTTCGTGGTTCCAGTTCGCGGCGTGGCGCGCAGGCGTTGATGGCGCTGGCGGACTGCGTGAAAGCTGGACATGACATCGGCGTCACGCCTGATGGGCCACGCGGCCCGCGTTACAGGATGAACATGGGTGTCATCAAGTTGGCGCAACTCACTGGCGGAAAGCTCATGGCCGTGCATGTTCGCTACGATCGCGCGCTCCGGCTTCCCACCTGGGATGGCTTCCAGATTCCACTGCCATTCTCCGGTGTTGAAATCGAGATCACCAGCCCGTTCACGGTCCCTCGCCGCATGACGGAAGAGGAGTGCGAGCAGCAGCGCGCGGAACTGGAGCGCAGGATGATCGCCGGATCGGGTGAAGGTTGATTGATGGGCGGCGTGCTGCTAACAAATCATATGTATCTGATCAAAGGAACTGAAGTCGCCGAAAAGGTGCTCGCGGAATGCAAACGCGACATCGCGGAACTGGCGGCGCAAGGAAAGCGACCTGGCCTTGCGGTGGTGCTGATCGGCGATGATCCGGCTTCGCGGGCCTATGTCCGGAGCAAGGACCGGAAGTGCCGCGAACTCGGCTTGCACTCGGTGAAGCTGGAACTGCCCGAATCGACCACGCAGGCAGAACTGCTGGATGAGATCGCGAAGCTGAATACTGATCCTGCCATCCACGGCATTCTCGTGCAAAGTCCGCCGCCGAAGCACATTGATGAATCGTCCGTCGTGCGCGCAATTGATCCGCGCAAGGATGTGGACGGGTTTCATCCGGTGAATGTCGCCAAGCTGGCGTTGGAGGATCCGACGGGATTTGTCCCATGCACACCGCTGGGCTGCCAGCGCTTGTTGCAGGAGGCGGGAGTGGAAACCAGCGGTGCGAACGTTGTGGTGCTGGGGCGGAGTATGATCGTGGGCAAACCCATGGCGCTGCTGTTGATGGCGAAGGGCAGGGGAGGTGATGCGACCGTGACGGTGGCGCACTCGCGCACGAAGAATCTCGCGGAAGTCACGCGTCGTGCAGACATTATCATCGCGGCGATCGGTTGTCCTCTATTTCTCAAAGCGGACATGGTGCGTGAGGGTGCCGTGGTGATCGATGTCGGAATCAACCGGGTGGATGATCCGACGAATGACAAAGGCTACAAGCTCGTGGGCGATGTGGCCTTTGATGAAGTTGCCCCGAAGTGCCGCGCGATCACCCCCGTGCCCGGTGGCGTCGGTCCGATGACCATCGCCATGCTGATGGCGAACACAATCAAGGCGTGCCGGCAGCAGATTTAATAAAATCTGCTGCAGGTTGTTGATAAGCCATTAGAAGAAGCGCGG
>JANNQW010000326.1:0-5975 GCA_031400955.1 Verrucomicrobiota bacterium | reverse complement strand
CCTTCTGGAGGCCGTGGAGAGTTTCATCGGGAGATTGTTTCCATGTCAGCACAGTGGCGTGATGTTTGGACTGCAACTTCTCCACCACAGGCTTCCAAGTCGCATCCGACATCGTGGTTTCAGAAACCGTGATGACATAAGAAGGTGCGGCTGCCGCCAGGGTAGGAACGCAGAGGAATAGCAGCAGGAAGAATTTCATCAGATGCGCAGGATACACACCCGAGCCCCATCACGTCAACCCGGGCGGAGCAAGGGAGGATAAATATCAATCTAGCAACAAGAAAACTAGCGGTGCGATCTATTGAACTGCCGCCTTGCCCAAGGTTCATCTTGTGGCATTATCCGAGTCACCATGTTGATGGTAAAATTATTCCAGTCTCCCCCTACAAGTGCCAGATCAAAGGCTGGTGGATCCGCATGGTTGATCATTCTTTGCATGTCGTGATTCTTTCGACTCACGCTCAAGCCGCGACACTTCCCTCACGAATTTTGTTTATTGGCAACAGCTATACCTCAGTCAACAACCTGCCCGAGATTTTCAAAATGCTCGTGACTACTTTCTGCCAGCAATGTCTTAGGCCTGTGTCGCGCATAGTTTTTGACCCGCGCAGGCAGCGGACATAGTTTGTCCGCTCATGAGTCGCAAGAAAGCCCGCCGGACGAAAATAGAGCGCCCGGTCAAACAACCTGACAGAGTCGCGTCCCTTGACGGGGGTGCGTCTTGCTGGACGAGGGCACTGCCCTTGTTCCTGATTGGGCTGGCGGGTCTGCTGGTTTATTCCAATAGTTTTTGCGGCCCTTTTGTTTTTGATGACTGCGAGGCTATCAGGGACAACCCAACGATCCGGCAACTGCTCTCCTTGGGGCGTGTCTTGTTTCCGGAGCCGGGAGCGTTTTCCAAGGGAGTCACAGTGGAAGGTCGCCCGCTGCTGAACCTGAGTTTTGCTTTGAATCATGCCATGGGCGGATTGGAAGTGTGGGGCTATCATGCGGTAAATCTTCTGGTGCATGTGCTCGCGGGACTGACCCTTTACGGGATCGTGCGCCGGACATTGTTGCGGGTTCAGCCGCCGGGGCGCTTGGGTTCTGGATCCGCGCCGTGGCTGGCGCTGGTGGTGGCGCTGCTCTGGGTGGTGCATCCGTTGCAAACAGAATCGGTGACCTACATGGTGCAGCGCGCGGAGTCGCTGTTGGGTTTGATTTATCTGCTCACACTTTATTGTTTCATTCGTGGAATAGACGGCGGGCGGTGGTGGCGGGCGGGGACGGTGGCGATGTGCGCGCTGGGCATGACAGCCAAGGAAGTTATGGCGACGGCCCCGCTCATGGTCTTGCTTTATGATTGGGTGTTCGTGACCGGTTCCATCAAGCAGATCTGGCGGGAGCGTCGGGGATTTTATCTGGCGCTGTTCTCAACCTGGGCGGTGCTGGCTGCGTTGCTGCTGGGAACGGGCGGTTCGAACCTGGACATTTTGAAGAAAATGTTTTCGCCGACGGATGCGCCAAGTCCAGCGGCGGAGATTATCAGTGGGATGAGCTGGTGGGAATACGCTCTGACCCAGTTTGGAACGGTGGTGCATTACTTGCGCCTCAGTGTCTGGCCGCATCCGCTGATTTTTGATTACGGCACGGAAGTGACGCCTGGCTTCTGGGGGATTGTATCGGCAGCGTTGATAGTGACGCTGTTGCTCGCCGCGACGGTGGCGGGCGTGTGGCGAAGGCACTGGGCTGGATTTGCCGGGGCGTGGTTCTTTTTGATTTTGGCGCCGACCACGAGTGTGGTCCCGACGAACCAGACTTCGGCAGAGCACCGGATGTATCTGCCACTGGCCGCGGTGATGGTGTTGCTGGTGGCGGGAGGCTATGCCGGTTGGCGTAGATTGCGGGAGAGAATGGCGCGAGACGGAAAGCGTTCTGCGCTGAAAGGCTGGACTTTGCCCGCAGTGGTGGTGGCGCTCATTTTACTGGGACTGGGCGGACTGACGTTCTGGCGCAACCGCACTTATCAGTCGGAATACGACATCTGGCAGGATACCGTTTCAAAAATGCCGACCAATGCCAGAGCGCACAACAACCTGGCCTTTTTTACACTTATGCAAAAAGGCCAGGTGGATTTGGCCATCTCCCATTACAAAAAGGCGCTAGAAATCAAACCGGACTACGCGGATGCCCACAAAAACCTCAGTGTGACTTTTCTTCAGAACGGACAAGTGGACGAGGCGATTTTTCATTCCCGGAAAGTTTTGGAAATCAAACCGGATTACGCCGCAGCCCACTACGACTTGGGCAATGCCCTGATGCAAAAAAACCAGGTGGACGAGGCCATCGATCATTACGAGCAAGCCATTGAGATTAAGCTCAATTACGCAGAGGCATATTACAACCTCGGCAATGCCTTGTTTCAAAAGGGGGAAGTGGACAAGGCGAACGAGATATTTCAGAAGGCAGTTGAAATCAAACCGGATTACTCAGAGGCGCACAACAACCTTGGCGCTTCTTTTCTGCAAAAGGGTCAAGTTGATCAGGCGATCCTTCATTTTCAGAAAGCCCAGGAAATTAACCCGGGGTTACCCGACGCCAGCTACAATCTTGGCAATGCCCTCCAGCAAAAAGGCCGGGCAGACGAGTCGATCATCCAATTTCAGAAAGCCTTGGAACTCAAGCCGGATTACACGCTGGCCCATCTGAATCTCGGCAACGTCCTGCTTCAGTTAAAGCGCGTGGATGAGGCGATGGTCCATTACGAACTTGCCATCAAGTGCAACCCTATGGAACTGGGGGCGCTCAATAATCTGGCCTGGATCATGGCGACCAGTTCTGTATCTTCGCAGCGCAATGGCGCAAGGGCGCTGGAACTGGCGCAACAGGCCAACCATGTGACCGGCGGCACTCATCCGATGGTTTTGTATACTCTGTCTGCCGCCTATGCCGAGTGCGGCCGCTTTACCGAGGCGGTGGAAACTGCGGAGCGAACTCTGTCTTTAGCCACGACTCAAAGCAACCGTGCATTAGTCGACGCCATCCAAAAGGCACGCAGCCTTTTTCAAGAGGGCAAACCGATTCGGGAGACCCGGCCTGCGGCACCCTGAGTGGTTGCGGACCGGCTGATGTCATAAGATTTGTCATTTGTGCTTTTCATCCGTGCAGCGACAGCATTTATAACAAAACCATCTTCAACATGAACCCCGATTCCACCCGCTCCGCTCTTCGCGATCTCCTACTAAAAAAATCCGTCATGCGCGGTGACTTCACACTGGCCTCCGGCGCGAAGAGCGATCTTTACGTCGATTGCCGTCTGACCACACTCGATGCGCAAGGTGGCGCGCTGGTGGGGCAGGTGCTGCTTCCGATCCTGCGAGAGGCGGAGCAACAGCTCGGGGTAAAGATCGCCGCTGTCGGTGGTCTCACGATGGGCGCGGACCCAGTGGCACTTTCGGTAGCCGTCGCTTCGTATCAGGCTGATCCGGCCAGCGCCGTCCACGCTTTCAGCGTGCGGAAGGAAGCTAAACAACATGGGAGAAAAAAACTCGTCGAAGGAAACTTCAAGGCCGGCGATGTGGTGGCTGTGGTTGATGATGTGATCACCACCGGTGGCTCCACCTTGAAGGCCATCGACCAGATCGAAGCGGAGGGCGGGAAGGTGGCTTTCGCGCTGGTGTTGCTTGATCGCGAAGAAGGCGGTCGGGCGAACATTGAAGCCCGGGGAGTGAAGGTCTGCTCTGCCTTCACCCGGTCGCAGCTTCTTGGTTGAGGGGGGGTGGGCGCGCCGACTGGTTGTCGGCGACAGGCGGATTGTGACGCAGCTGCTTGCAAATAATTGCATGAGAAAGATTGGACGCGACGCGAGCATCGCGTTTATTAAGCTAGGCGTTGAATGAATCGCGCTCTTCACAGTCAAACCATTCAAGAAAACTCGAACCCCATTTAAACCATGCGCAAGATTGTTATACTGTCGGTGCTCGGAGCGGCCTCGTTCCTGAGCGTAAGTTGTGACACTACCAGCGGAGCCCTTACCGGCGCTGGCACTGGAGCCTTGGTGGGCGGCATCATCGGTCATCAGAGCGGCAATACTACAGCAGGCGCCCTGATCGGTGGCGGCGTGGGAGCGGCTGCAGGCGGCATGATCGGCAATCAGCAGCAGCGCATCACGAATCTGGAAAACCAGAATGCGCAGCAGAATGCCTACAACCAGGGTTATCAGGACGCTCAGCAACGTCGTTATTAAGTCCGCTGACTCAGAATGAAACTTGCAGCCATCGGCTCCTTCGCGGCCGGTGGCTTTTCTTTGCTGAGCGATGCGTGATGACTGGAAAAGTTTGTTGCTGAGGGGAATGATCGCGCTCCCTTGCTCTTACCATGAAACGCGATGCCGGACTCGACCAAGTTCGTTCGCGCGACGAAACGTGGGACGTTCTCATCATCGGTGGTGGAGCGACGGGACTTGGCGCCGCGGTCGACGCCGCAGTGCGTGGGCATCGGGTGCTGTTGATCGAGCGCAGCGATTTTGCGAAGGGAACTTCCAGTCGCAGCACCAAGCTGGTTCACGGTGGCGTGCGCTACTTGAAGCAGGGCAATATTTCACTCGTGATGGAAGCTTTGCGCGAACGCGGACGGCTGCATCGCAACGCGCCGCATCTGGTGCACTCACTGCCCTTCGTAATTCCGAACTACCATTGGTGGGAAGGGCCGTTCTACGGCATCGGCATGAAGGCTTACGATCAGCTCGCGGGTGAGCTGGGCCTTGCACCCTCGCGCTGGCTGTCGCGAGAGGAAACAGTGCAGCATATCCCGACCATCGAGCAAGAGCATCTCACTGGCGGAGTCATTTACCACGACGGGCAGTTCGATGATGCGCGGCTGGCCGTGACGCTGGCACAGAGCGCGGTGGATCACGGAGCGGTGGTGTTGAACTACGTCGAGTGCGCCGGCTTGATCAAAGAACATGGCAAAATTTGCGGTGCGCTGGTGCGCGATGTGGAGAGCGGTGCTGAATACGAAATGCGCGCGCGTTGCGTCATCAATGCCACCGGTGTCTTTGTGGACGCCGTGCGTCAGATGGATGACGCCGACGCGACGGGGGTTGTCGCGGCCAGTCAAGGTGTGCACATCGTTCTGCCGCGCGAATTTCTGCCGGGGGACTCGGCGATCATGATTCCGAAGACGGACGACGGCCGGGTGCTCTTTGCCGTGCCGTGGCATGGACGCGTGGTAGTGGGGACGACAGACACTCCGTGCGACGGAATAACCATTGAACCACGCGCGTTGCCGGAGGAGCGGGAGTTTCTGATGAATCATGCGGCGCGCTACCTGACACGCGATCCACAGCCGTCCGATGTCCTGAGCATTTACGCTGGGCTGCGTCCGCTGGTAAGGCGCGGTGACGCAAAGAACACGGCTGTGCTTTCTCGCGATCACACCATCCTGATTTCTGACAGCGGTCTCCTCACCATCACAGGTGGCAAGTGGACGACCTATCGCAAGATGGCCGAAGACGTGGTGAACCGCGCGGAGGATATTGCCGGTCTCGAAAAGCATCAATGCGCGACTGAGTCGCTCAGGCTTCATGGTGCCATGGAAGATCCGGGAACGTCGGGGCCATGGAATGTCTATGGAACCGACGCCATGGGTGTGGCTGAGCTGGCGCGCGCGAACGCATCACTTGCTGAGACGATCCATCCGAGATTGGAATATCAGAAAGCGGAAGTTGTCTGGCACGTTCGCAATGAAATGGCGCGCACGGTGGAGGATGTGCTCGCTCGCAGGACGCGCGCTCTGTTTCTCGATGCCAGCGCCGCGATGGAAGCCACGCCTGTCGTTGCGGAGATCATGGCGCGGGAGTTGGGCAGGGATGAAGTCTGGGCGAACAAGAGTGCGGAGGAATTCAAGCGTGTGGCTGCAGGGTATGTGTATTGAATTGTTAAGGTGAGCGCACACACCGTGACCAACACCTACGAACCCAACCGCGACGTGCTCGC
>JANNQW010000325.1:0-3504 GCA_031400955.1 Verrucomicrobiota bacterium | reverse complement strand
GATGACCTTCGCCGGGTTGATGCCGGTGAGTTTGCCGTCCAGGCCCTGGTATTTGTAACTAAAGCGGTCGAAGTTGAAGCCTAGCAATTTCAGCACGGTGGCGTGGAAGTCGCTGATGTGGATCGGATCCTTGACGATGTTATAACTGAAGTCATCGGTCTCGCCGTAGATCGTGCCGCCCTTGGTGCCGCCGCCAGCCATCCACATGGTGAAACAGCGTGGATGATGATCGCGACCGTAATTTTCTTTGGTGAGTCCGCCCTGCGAATAAATCGTGCGGCCGAATTCACCGCCCCAGATGATGAGCGTGTCCTCAAACATGCCGCGCGATTTGAGATCATTGATGAGGCCGTAGATGGGCCGGTCCACGTCGCGGCACTGGCTGGGCAGGCGGCCGGCGACGTTGGCGTGGTTGTCCCAGTTGTTGTGATAGATTTGCACGAAGCGCACGCCGCGCTCAGTGAGCCTGCGCGCCATGAGAACGGTGTTAGCAAAGCTGCCGGGTTTCTTCGCCTCGTCGCCGTAGAGTTTCCAAGTGGCATCGGTTTCCTTGCTGAGATCGGTCAGTTCCGGCACGCTGGCCTGCATGCGGAAGGCCATTTCATATTGCCGGATGCGCGTATGAGTTTCCGGATCGCCCACAGCCTTGTAGTTGATTTCATTGAGCGCATTCAGTCCTTCGATGGTGCGCTTGCGGATGCTGTCCGGCACCCCGGGCGGGTTGTTGATGTAGAGAATCGGATCGCCGCTGCTGCGGAAGGAAACACCTGCGTGTTCGCCCGGCAGATAACCGCTGGACCACAGACGCGCGGAGATGGCCTGCTCCTGTTCGCGATTCGACGGCGTGGCGACGAGCACGACAAAGGTCGGCAGATTTTCATTCGATGATCCAAGTCCATAAGACGCCCAGGAGCCGAGGCAGGGGCGGCCCGTGATCTGGTTGCCGGTTTGCATGGCGCAGATGGCCGGCTCATGGTTGATGGCCTCGGTGTGCAGCGAGCGCATCCAGCAGATGTCGTCCGCGACGTTGCCGAGGTTCGGCAGCAAGTCGGCGTTCATCCACATGCCGCACTTGCCGCGCTGCTCGAACTTGTATTTTGACGGAGCGATGGGGAAGCGCGTTTGCCCCGAGGTCATGGTGGTGAGACGCTGTCCCTGCCTCACACTGTCGGGCAGATCCTTGTCATACCATTTCATCATCTCGGGTTTGTAGTCGAACAGATCCATCTGCGACGGCCCGCCGACCATGTGCAGATAGATCACGCGCTTGGCCTTGGGCGGGAACTGCGGGCCAAGAGCCTTGCCGCTGGCTGAGGCCAGAGCTTGCTGGGCGAAGCCATCTCCGATGAGAGATGCGAGCGCCGCGCCTCCCAGTAGATTTTTTCCGCGTGTGAAGAAATGGCGGCGGGTTTCAAGCAGCTGGGATTCGTTGAATGCTTTCATGGCAGTTGGATTATTTGAAAGTGTATTATTTGCTGAGCACTTCATCGAGATTCATGATCTGGTTGCAGACCATCGTCCAGGCGGCGAGCTTGGCTGGATTCAGGCCGGCATCGGCTTTCGATTCACCGACGGCTATCAGGGCCTTCGCGTCGTCCGGTTTGTTGTTGTAAAATTCCAGCATGTCTTTCAGGCTGGCCAGAATCACAGGCTTCTCGATGTCTTTCAACGGGCGGCACAAGGCCCGGCTGGCGATGAGGCTCATTGTTTTTTCATCGTCGCTTCCGGCGGATAGCAGGGCCTTTTGCGCAAGGTTGCGCGCGGCCTCCACAAACTGCGGATCGTTCATGGTGACGAGCGCCTGCAGGGGCGTGTTCGTGCGATCGCGCCGCACACAGGTTGCCTCGCGAGCCGGCGCGTTGAAGACGTCCATGTTCGGCGGCGGCGCCATGCGCTTCCAAAAGCTGTAGACTGTGCGGCGATACAAGTTCTCGCCTGTGTCTTGTTTGTAGTTGCGCGTGTCGGCCTGGGGCAGGCCGACTACATCCCAGATGTGGTCAGGCTGATAGGGTTTGGCTCCCGGGCCGCCCATTTTTGTGGAAAGCAGGCCGCTGGCGGCGAGCGCATAATCTCGGATCATTTCGGCATCCATGCGGAAGCGCGGGCCGCGACTCAGCAGGCTGTTCGACGGATCCTTTTCAATCTTTTCCGGCGTCGTGATTGCCGACTGCCGGTAAGTCGCGCTGGTGACCATCAGCTTGAAGAACTTCTTCACGTCCCATCTGTTTTCGCGGAATTCGACCGCGAGCCACTCGAGAAGTTCGGGATGCGTCGGAGGATTGCCCATGATGCCGAAGTCCTCGCTGGTCTTCACAATGCCGGTGCCGAATAATTCCTGCCAGAAGCGATTCACGGTGACGCGCGCGGTGAGCGGGTTCTCCGGGCTGACGACCCATTGTGCGAGGCCGAGGCGGTTGCGTGGTGCGCCTTCAGGCAGCGGATTGAGGAACCCTGGTGCGCTGGCTTCGACCTGCTCGCCCTTTTTATCATACTGGCCGCGCATCAAAATATGCGCCATCGGTTTCGAACCTTTCACCTCCTCCTGAATGTGCGTCAGCGGGCTGCGGGCTTTGATCGCCTTGCGCTCAGCTTCGAGCGCTTCGATTTTCTTGCCGAGCTCAATATACTTTTCATCCCGTGTCGCGAGATAATGCTCGAAGAGCGCATCATGCTGCTGCGGCGTGCGTTTTACAGCGGCGAGCATGGCGCGCAGCGGGGCGATGTTCGCGATCTTCTTTACTTCAGCGGCTTCGAGCTGGCGGGAATAGAGCCGCACATCTTGAACGGAGCCTCCGTCGAATATTTGAGTGTCGCTGCGCTGGCCGATGCGCAGGGGGGTGGTGGTGCGGATGCTGGATTTATCGCCCAAGGTGTTGGTGACCCCCTTGAGTTTTTGAGCTTCGCCATTGAGATAAAGTTTTACGCCGGCAGGCTTGCCTGATCCATCATAGGTCACGAATACGTGCTGCCATTTTCCGGGTGTGAGCACCGGCTTCTCTGTTTCCATCTTCAATGCGTTTTCGGGCCATTTGTCCACAATGTGCACGATGAGCGAAGTGTCCGACTGAAACAAATCCCAGCCGCGATAATTGTTCTTCTCATCCATGCGGGCAATGATGCCTCCATAGACGCCGTTGCGTCCGGCTTTGATCCAGGCGCCGTAGCTAAACCTCTGGTTTTTCTCGAAGTCGCCCAGTTCGCCCAAGTCGAAAGTGCTTCCCGCTTTCATGACGGGCGCGGGACCGAATTTGCCGTTCAGATTCCATTCTACTTCGCCGGCGGATTTGAACTTCATGGGTGCGCTGGATGCGCCGCTCACTTCGTTGCCTACGCCTTCATCGAGCGGCACTTGCACGACCAGTCCGTTGGACGGAACGTCCTGGTCAAGCGCAGCTGGCTTGGCTGAAGCCAGCCATTGGGAGAAATCTTTGCGTGCCAGTTCCTTGCGCTGGACCCGGTTCTGGTTCTCCGCCGTGATCTCATTCGGCAGGGCCGTCCAGCGCG
>JANNQW010000324.1:0-4848 GCA_031400955.1 Verrucomicrobiota bacterium | reverse complement strand
AGCGCACCGGGGATGACGATGCGCTGGTAAATTTCGGAGCCCTGCGCTCCGATGATCCCGTCATACCAGCCTGCGGATTTTTCCCACGACGTGTCGGGTTTGCGCTCCGGCGCGCGCTGTGGTTTCGGTCGTGGTTCTCGTTTCGGCCAGCTCATGGGATTCGTCGAATGAAGCAGGTCATGGCCTGCGCGCTGCAAGAAAATGACGCCGGCAGGAGCCGGCGTCATAGAGGAAAAGTGAAACGGCGCCCCTCCACTGTCACTAATTGATAAGTATCGGCAGAGGGCTGCCGACCCACTTATACCTTGGCGAAGCGTTCCGCCACAGCTTTCCAGTTCACGACATTCCACCACGCGGCGATGTAGTCGGGACGCTTGTTTTGATACTTCAAGTAGTAGGCGTGCTCCCAGACATCGCAGCCGAGGAGGGGAGTGCCGGTGCCATCCATGAGCGGGTTGTCCTGATTGGGCGTGCTGATAATGGCAAGTTTGCCGTCCTTCTTTACGAGCCAGGCCCAGCCGGAACCGAAGCGACCGACGCCAGCTTTGCCGAAAGCTTCCTTGAATGCGTCGAACGAAGTGAATGAGGCATTGATGGCTGCGGCGAGATCGCCCGTGGGCGCGCCACCAGCATCAGGGGCCATGATGTTCCAGAAGAAAGTGTGGTTCCAGTGACCGCCACCGTTGTTGCGCACGGCGGTGCGTTTGTCCTCAGGCACCTTGGCGAGGTTTTTCACCAGATCGTCGATGCTCAGGGCTTCAAGTTCCGCGTTGCCTGCGAGCGCGGCGTTGAGGTTTGTCACGTAGGCGTTGTGATGGCGGTCGTGATGAATTTCCATCGTGAGCGCGTCGATGTGGGGTTCGAGCGCAGTTTTTTCGTAGGGAAGGGTAGGGAGGGTGTGGGCCATGGTCTTGTTAGGTGTGGTGTTTGGAGTCAGAGATTTTTTCTTTGAGTCATCCGCTGCGGATAATATCCGGGCAGAGGCCAGCGCTGGCAGGCCGAGGAGTCCGAGAGCGTGTCGCCGTTTCATTTTGTAATCGATGGGGTGGAGATGGGATGTAGCTCTGATACGCCCGCGGGCAAGGGGAAGCTGCGCAAATCACCACGGCCGATCATTGAAGATCGATATCCGCGGAAACTTGACGGCTGCGAAAATTCAGACGGTTCCGAAGATCGTTTTGCCGGTGCTAAGCAGATCGTCGCAGGCTTGCTTGAGACGGGCGCAGAGTCCTTGCTCGGCTTTCTTTAAATAGTTGCGAGGATCGTAGAGCTTCTTGTCGCCGATTTCGCCATCGATCTTGAGCACGCCGTCGTAATTTTTCAGCATGTGATCCATAATGGGACGGGTGAAGGCATATTGGGTGTCGGTGTCGATGTTCATCTTCACGACTCCGTAGGCCAGGGTCTCGCGAATCTCTTCGAGTGGCGTGCCGGAGCCGCCGTGGAAGACAAGGTCGAACTCGGCGGACTTGCCGTGTTTGGCCATTACCGCCCGCTGGCCATCGATCAAGATAGTGGGCTTGAGCTTCACGGCACCGGGTTTGTAGCTGCCATGGACGTTGCCAAAGGTGGCGGCGAACATGAATCGACCGAGACCATGCAGGGCTTCGTGGACCGCGACCATGTCCTCGGGACTGGTGTAGAGTTTTTCATTTGGTTGATCACCGTGATCGACACCATCTTCCTCACCGCCGACAACGCCAGCTTCAACCTCGAGAATGATTTCCTGGGCGGCGCATTCCTTGAGCAGCGCGATGGAGAGCTTCATGTTCTCCGCGAGCGGGAGTTCCGAGGCGTCGAGCATGTGGGAGTTGAAAAGGTTTCCGAGACCAGCGGCCCGGCGCTTGGCGGTGGCGGCGATGAGGGGCTTGAGGAAGGAATCGACCTTCTTCGGCTGGCAGTGGTCGGTGTGCAGCGCGATGAGAACGTTGTAACGTTCTGCCAAAGTGTGAGCAGCTTCCGCGAGGACGATGGCGCCGAGCGCCATGTCCTTGACCGCAGTGCCGGACGCGAACTCGCCGCCGCCGGTGCTGACCTGGATGATGCCGTCCGATTTTGATTCGGCGAAGGCGCGCATCGCGCCGTTCAGAGTGGCCAGTGAAGTGATGTTGATGGCAGGATACGCGTAGTCGCCCTTCTGGGCGGCGTCGAGCATGGCACGGTATTGGGCGGGAGTGGCGATGGGCATGGGGCCGGAAGTAGAGCAGGAATCGGGCCGGGTGCAACCGAGTCGGGCCGCGCAACTTTTTATGCTGTCCGGTTTTTCAGTTCATTGTGAAAACGATGTCTAGTATTGCCTTTTGCAGAGACGGATGGAAGATGCGCCGAGTGAAAAAAATCTGTCCCACCATTGTTATCCTGCTGGTTGTCGCCTGCGGAATACGGAGTTCTGTGGTTGATGCACAGGATGTGACCCCGCCGCCGCCTGAGCAGCAGCAGGCGGATCGTCCTCCGCGGGAGGGGCAGCAGACGCGCCAGGCACCGCTTCGAGGCGGTCTGATCTCCGAAATGCCGGGCATGTTTCCCCGGGGCGACCGGGAGCACATGGATGCCTTCAAGCAATTGCCAGAGGAAGAGCGGCAAAGGCTTCGGAGTGCATTTGAAAAAGTGTGGAAAAATCCGGATGTCGTCCAGGCACGGGATCAGTTGAGGATGGCGAACGAAAAATACCGGGAGACGCTGCATAAGGCGCTGGGGGAGGCAGACCCGGGGGTGATGAAAATTTTGGAGAAGGCAAAGTCGGCGATGCCGAACGGAGGCCTTCCATTTACTGGTCGCATGCCAGATCCGAACGATCCGGAGTTCACTAAAAAAGTGCTGACACGGCTGGGCGAGGATTTACAGAAATGGGCCAGCGTCGAGAAGCGGGATCTGTCTTATGCCCGGTTGCATGAGAGGATGCTCAATGCGCCGGCGGTGAAGGAGTTTGTCAAACAGCTCGAAGCAGAGACAGAACCTCAAAAGCGCATGGAAATAGCAGGGAAACTGCGTGGAGCCTATCTGGCGGGGTGGCGTGCAGAAATGGGACAAATTCGCGAAGGTCAGTCGCCGCGCGAAGGCTCTCCGACTGGCAAGCCTGAACGCAGGGACAAGCCTGCTCTTCCGGATGAGGAGAAGAAGTGAGACTAAAGACGAAGCCTGATAGCTGATAGCGGATAGTCGATTGTGAATAGTCTGGTGCTGAACTGAGGGCCGTGCGCCACGCTCTGCGTCGTCAAACTCTCGATTGGCTTTTCCAGCTCAGAATTGGCGGGTCGATTACCGGATGGCCGTTGTAGCGAGAGTCGTATGGATAACGATAGTCGCCGTATTGTGAGTAAGTGCAGCCACCTGCCGCCAGGCAGACCACTGCCAGTAGAAGTCTGGATAACAGTTTGATGCGTCGCTTCATAAATGAAGTCATGAGGCAATATTCGGACGGAAAGATCAAGCCTAATTTGCGACGCACCATCCGATAATCACATGAATTGTGAATATGACCATCAGTGTGGCACTTTACGCAATGGTGGCACTACTCGGCGAGCAACTTCTCGATCTTCCCGTTGAGGGCAGCTCCGTTAGCGTTGAAATCTGTGACGACGCCCTTTTTGTTCAGCAGCAACATGGTTGGAATACCGGTGATGTTGAAGCGACCCGCCGGAGGGGTCAGGTCACATATTTACTCCATTCAAGCGGTGTGATTTGCTTATGAGGCAACAGGTGCGCCGTTCTGAAAACGACGTCGGGTGCCTACTGGCTGCAAGCATCGTGCTTCAATCAGTCACGCGAGGCCCATAGTCAAAATATACCGGGACATCGAACCGCGCACACCACCAGTTGCAATAGCCCGCCATGGGGACACCCAAAGGAGTTTTCTCAGCAACCCAGATCAGAGGCGCGTAAATGCGTTGCACCACTCACAACCCTGATCCCGACGGTTCATATTTAAATACGAAGAAATATACTGGCCCATAACTCAGCGCATACAACACCAGTGCCACGGCCACCGCGATGATCCATCGCCCGGACTGTGTTTTGTTTTCCGCGTCTTCACTCACAACGGCATCCTACGGAAACTGCCATTCTCTGTCCAGTGCGGCGCAGAATTTACGAAATTGATCCGGCGAGAGCAGGGCGAGGTCGATGTCCGGCTTTTCATAGGAGAGCAATCGTTGAAGTGGTCTGCAATGAATTGGGACGCATCATCCGACGATCCCATGGTTTGTAATCACCCACCATTCACGCCCGGAGCGCCCACTCCAGCAGTGCCTGGGCATCTTTCCAGATGGATTCGTTATCGTTGAGCACGATGACGAGACGGCGTCGGCCAGCCTTCTCTCCGCTGCACACGAGACAATATCCCGCCAGCTGGGTGTAGCCGGTCTTCATGCCGTCGCAAAACGTGCAGGTGCGCATGACGCGGTTGGTGTTTTCCAGCCGGATGATCTTGCCATCTCCCTTGGTGAAGTCGAAGCGCTCGACCTCGACCAGATCGCGAATCACGGGATGGGCGTCGGCGGCGAGCGCGAGCCGGGCCATGTCGCGGGCGGTGGAATATTGATCGTCGGCTGGTAATCCGTGCGGATTGACGAAGTGCGAGTCGTTCATGCCGAGTGCGTGAGCTCGATTGTTCATCTTGTCCACAAAGGCTTCGATGGAACCGGCGTTGTCGCGCGCGAGAGCCTGGGCGATGTCGTTGGAGCTTTTCACCAGCAGCGCGGTGAGGAGCTGGATGCGCGGATAGGTCTCGCCCTCCTTCAATCCGATGCGAACCGGCGCGCAATCGGTGTCAGACTCTTGCACGGTGAGGTAGTCTTCGAGCTGGCCGGATTCGACGATGATGAGCGAGGTGAGGAGCTTTTGCGTGCT
>JANNQW010000323.1:0-6186 GCA_031400955.1 Verrucomicrobiota bacterium | reverse complement strand
CATCTCGAGAACGGCGTCTTCCATGCGCGGATCATCATCACCGCGGAGAATGAGTTGCAGCAGCGCAAGGTGGTGGAGCTGGACGCCCGTCCCAGCGACAGCATTGCCCTCGCGGTGGCGCAGAATGCGCCGATGTTCGTCTCCCATGAAGTCTGGTCGCAGGTCGAGGACGTGAGCGAGATGCTGAACGAGATTGAGAAACGCGGCGACGGCGGCCGTGGCAGGCGCAAGAAGCCCGAGGGCGGGGAGTGATTGATTTAAATGCCGGCGATCTCCCAGCCCTTGCGATAGCTGCGTTTCACCAGTGCATTGGCTTCGGGTGAATTCTTGAAAGTGAGGCTGGCACCATCAAATTCCAGCGCCTTTTCCGGAAATGCGGAGCAGAGGCAGCCGAGGAGCACGGACTCTGTCAGCGGACCCGAGTAATCCCAATTGGCGCTCGGTTTTTTATCGCGCTTCAGGCAGCAGTCAATGAATTCGAGCCAGTGGTTGCGCGGCTCCAGCTTGGGATATTTGTAGCCGGCAAACTTCCCCTTGGGATGAAGCGTCGGCGTGGAGCCGTGCTTATGGAGCAGCACACCGTCGGTGCCGATGTAAACACTCCCCTGGCCGGGCCACTTGCCTTCGACCATGTCCTGCACCTCCTTGGGCGGAAGCTGGTCGCCGTCATACCAGGTGACTTTCACCAGTTTGTCCGCCGTGTGTTCCGTGCCGGGGAAAACGTATTCGACTTTTCCGTTGATGGCCCAGTTGTCCGGACCCGGCGCGGGACCGCGGGAAGTGACGCTGATGGGCGAGCCCAATGCCAGTGCGCGGAACCAGCCGCTGAACATGTGACAGCCCATGTCACCGAGCGTGCCGGTTCCGAAGTCGCGCCGCTTGCGCCAGTTACCGGGATGATAGTATTCGCCGCTGATGAAGGGTCGCTCGCTGGCCACGCCGAGCCACTTGTCCCAGTCGAAGCCATCGGGAACGGGATCGCTTTTCTGCGGGGTCGGTTCCGGATCGCCCCATTTTTTGTTGGAAAAGGAATGCACCTCCTTCACTTTTCCGATGGCTCCGGTGTGGATCAATTCCACGGCAAAGCGCTCGGTAAAGTCCGAGGAAACCTGGATGCCCATCTGCGTCATCACGCCCTTCTCGCGGGCACGCAGCGTCATCGCGCGGCATTCGGCCAGGTTATGCGCCAGCGGCTTCTGTCCGTAAACGTGGAGGTTTTTCGCGATAGAGGCCAGACCGATGGAACCGTGCATGTGGTCCGGCACGGAGACATTGACGCTGTCGATGTTGCCGGATTCCTTTTCCAGGAGTTCGCGCCAGTCCGTGTAGAATTTCACTGACGGGAACCGCTCTTTCACCTTCGGAAAGAATTGCCGGTCCACATCGCATACGGCGACCAGCTCCCACATGGGATGGCGTGAGAGTGATTCAATGTCTGACCACGATTGGCCGCTGGCACCGAAGGCTGCGTGACGGAGTTTGCCATTCGGCGATGCGGCGCGTAATCCGGAGGTGACAAAGGGCGCGCCGAGCAGCACAGCAGTGCCTTGCTGCAGGAAACGACGGCGGGTGGATGCGAGAGAGTGCGTCATGGGGATAATACGAAGCTGGCGTTGCGATTTATCATGGCAAGCAAATTGTATAATCCGCAGGTTGCGCGGATGCACGCAGAATTATGACGCAAACAATCCCTCCATCAGTGAGTTCTGCGCGGTGAGAGTGGCACAGGTTTGCAACCTGTGTGTAGCCCGGCCATTCTGGCCGGTTCCAGTAAATATTGCTTGTGGTGCGGACGAGATCATCACGCGAAACATCACGGATTTCACCCGTATATTCCGTATATTGGTTCCGTGATGACGCCGAAAGAGTTTTTGGTAAGTTCCGCCTTTAAGACAACTCCGGAAGACGCATGAAAAATGCTGAAGTGTATCGAGGCGAGGACTGACGCCTCACATTGATACTGGAGAATCCTAATTTAAAAGGGTTGCAGAGACGCAATTTGACTCGTCTAAAACCGTCAATCTGATATTCTCCTGATCATGAAAACATATTTGGCCTATTTCAGCATTGTTCTCGCTGCATCCCTTTCACGCATGAGCGCAAATGACACACAATACTCAAATGAGCAGGAAGGGGTCCGCTTAAAAGTTCTGCACGTTGATAGCGATACGCCAGTTCTGAGGATTGAAAATCGCAGCAGATATACGCTAGCAATTCACAGTAACATGTCTCTCGCAGTTTCCTTCTATAAAAACAATGAAAGAGCGTTAGCAAAGGCTCTACCAGGGGTTCAATTGGGTTTGCAAGAGATAAGACAACCATTGATTACGCTACTCACGAGAGAGGCAACATTGGAAGTTCCGTTGCGCGATATTTATTTCAACGTTGCGCCGGAAGGATCCGGCTACACCGGTGACTGGGCAGTCGGAGTCAAATCCCTTTCTCCGGGAAAGTATAAGGTCAAATTCACTTCGAACGGCTTGGGCATGACTGCCCTAGACCTGAACTTCACACCGTTTAAGGTGAATTTTGACATTCCAGAATTCGAATACGAGGTCAAGGCAAAGGACTGACGAACCCCCTGCAACTCAGCCAAGGATTCTTGAATGCCCACCGCGCTTATCTATCTCATCGCGGCCGCACCACCATCAGACTGGTGCTGCGCGGATCCATCAGGTAGCCAATGCCGAAATTCATCGGTTTGGTATGGTTCGCGGGATCGGCGCAGGCTGCGGCGAGGTCGGGCTGCTCGTATTGCTTGAAGATGTCGAGCGTATTCTGGTAGTTTCCGTAGAGGTTCAGGCGGAGGCCTAGGTCGCGGATGTTATGATAGGGCACGCCGCTGGGATCCTGCACGATACCGCAGGTCTGCGTGAGGAGATGATTGCGGACGTTCGAGAAATAGTTTTCGTGCATGAGATACGAGGCGCTTTTCACCAGCGCGGCCGGTTTACCTAGGCTGGCAATAAAGCGCAGGAATGAGCCGTTCGGCGATAGTGAGTCATTGGAAAGATCCTGACTGAAGTAGAAGATGCGTTTTGGTCCGCCCGGTCCGCGCACGCGGATGAGAAAGCCAGGGACGGTGCTCTGCGAGGCCGCGAAAACCACCGGGTTGCCGTTGGCATCCAAGCGAACAGCGTCCACGGATTCGATGGCATGGCCAGTGCGCGCGAGGAATACCATGAAGACTGGCAGCACGCCGCGGAATCGCGTGGACTGAAGATCCTGTCTCATGTCCTTGGTGATGAAATAGCTGAAATGTAGAATGCTGCTCAAGGAGCTCACCAGTCCTTCCAATCCAGAGCTGACATCTTCGGGCGAGAACGTATTCCAAGCCGGTAGTGGCTCGCACAGTTCCAGACCGCAGAGCACATAAGTCTCCGCTTTGGGATAGAAGAGCTGGGCGAAGAGAAAATCAGGGCCACTGAATGGGTAGAACACCGCCTTGGCCGAACGCAGATCATCGATCTGGGAGCGCGCCCATGAATTAACTGGCGCGCCATGCTGACTTGCAAAAGCCGACCACACGCCATCGAGTTGCGTGCTGTGTTTTTTCCAGGCATCACTCGCGCGCAACGCAGCGAATGCATCGTGGCCTCTCTCCGCAGGCAGTCCGGCGAGAAAACGCGCTGAATCATTGAGCGCGGCGGATTCCGGCGGGATGTTCAGCGCGGTTTGCGCAGGGAACAAAACCTCGGTGCCCGCCGGTTCAGCGCCCAGGATTTGCGTGCCATGCGGTAATTGCGTAGGTGACCCGCACTGGACCGCAGTTAGTGTGGTCAGCAATGCGAGGATGAGGCGGGCGGAAAGGGCGTGGTGCATTTTCGGCAGCAAGACTAGCAAGGAAAACACATTTGAGAAGAAGGAAGACAAAAGAAATGCGCACCCGCTGCGCCAGTGCTACGAATCGCGATGCCTGCCGATCAACCGCACCGCGTCTCTCTGGTGGCCGCCACCGCCATCGTGGTGGCCAGCATGGTGGGCACCGGGGTTTTCACGAGCCTTGGTTTTCAGATTGCTTCTATTCCGTCGGGATTCCCCGTGATTTTATTGTGGATCGTCGGCGGGATCGTCGCGCTGTGCGGTGCGCTTTGTTATGCCGAGCTCGTTGCTATGATGCCGCGGTCTGGAGGTGAATACCACTTGCTGGGACGGGCTTATCATCCACTAGCGGGATTTCTCGCGGGCTGGGTTTCGGTGACGGCGGGATTTCCTGCTACCGCTGCGCTGATGTCGATGGGCTTCGGCGCTTACATCCATGGCATCTGGCCAGGGATCAATCAAGTCTATGCCGCGCTCGCGGTGCTTCTCGTGTTCACGATCCTGCGGCTCGCCGGGGCGAAGACTCTTGAGCGCTTTCATGTCACGCTCACCGTTTTGAAGGTGCTGCTCATCGTTGCCTTTATCGGCGGTGCGCTGGTGGTGGCGCGCGAAGACTGGAGTTTATTGATTCCGAAATCTGGCGACTTGGGCCTTGTGTTCAGTGAAAACTTCGCCACCTCTCTTTTCTGGGTCATGTTCGCCTACTCCGGCTGGAATGGCGCAGCCTACATTGCAGGCGAGATGCGCCGCCCGCAGCGCAATGTCCCGCTCGCGCTCGCACTCGGCACGCTGATCGTGATGCTGCTGTATGTAGGCTTGAACGGCGTGATGCTCACGGGCGGCGATTGGAAAACGATGACCGGCACGCCAGAAGTCGCACTGGCTGCGGCGAAGCATATCTTTGGCGATACTGGCGGCATGTGGATGGGCGCCCTCATCGCATTCGGGCTGCTCTCCTCGGTCAATGCCATGCTCTGGAGCGGATCATCCACGCTGTCGGTCGTCGGACAAGATTCACGCGCGCTCTGCTGGCTCGATGCCCGCGACCGTCGCGGAGAACTGGTCGGCGCGGTGCTTTTCATGGCGATCCTTGCTGTGATTCTTATCTTCACCGGGTCATTCAACTCGGTTCTGAACTACATTCAGGCGCTGCTGGAACTGAGTGCGGCCGCGACAGTCGCTAGCGTGATCGTGCTCCGCATAAAAAAACCGGACGCGCCCCGGCCCTTCCGCGTTCCGTTGTATCCTATTCCGCCGATCCTGTTCGTAGGCGTATCCGCATGGATGCTCTGGTCGCAATACCAGATGCATAGAATGGAGACCTTGTGGGGCCTCGCGACTTTGCTTATCGGTATCCTGCTTTATTTGCCCGGCGTAAAGATGCGGCAGGAAGATGCGGTGCGAGTTGATGATGCAGATCGTGACTGAAGATTTCAAGACGGCATGAAACTACGCCTCCAACCTTTCCTTTGTGCCTTCACCGGCATCGCGCACCTGTTTAAAACACAAACCCACGCCCGCTGGCATGCTCTGGCTACGGTGGTCGTCGTGGTAACTGGTTACTTCTGCAAGATTCAACGCTTTGAGTGGTTGGCGCTGTTGCTGGCAATGGCCATTGTCTGGACGGCCGAAGCATGCAATACCGCCATCGAACTGGCTTGCGACGCCATCACTCGCGAAAAGCATCCGCTTATTGGTCACGCAAAAGATGTTGCAGCCGGCGCGGTTCTGTTGGCGGCGCTTTTTGCTGCTTTGATAGCAGTAGTTGTTTTTGCGCCCTGCTTGTCTGGACTCCAACTTTAAAATTTTATGTCCGACTGGATTCCTCAACTCATCGCACTGCTCGGCCAGGACTGTGTTTCAATCGAACAACCGGTGCTTGCTGAACACAGCATCGACAAATGGTTCGCATCACATCCGCCGGACGTGGTCGTGTTTCCGGAGAGCACCGCGCAAGTCAGCGCGTTGCTGCGTTTCGCCAGCGAAAGAAAAATCCCCGTCACCACGCGTGGTGCGGGCGTTGGCTACGTGGGCGGTTGCGTGCCCTTGCACGGCGGCATCGCACTGTCTATGCGGCGCATGAATCGTATTCTTGAAATCAACGAAGCTGATGGCGTCGCCATCGTGCAACCGGGCGTCATCACCGGCGATCTCCAGGACGCCGTGAAGGAGCGCGGCTGGTTTTATCCGCCTGATCCCGCCAGCCTGCGCGAGTGCAGCCTCGGCGGAAACATCGCCACCAACGCTGGCGGACCGCGCTGCATGAAATACGGCGTTACTCGCCACTACGTTCTCGGACTGGAAGTCGTGCTGGCCGACGGCACCGTGCTGCGCGCCGGTGGACGCTGCCACAAAAACAAGACC
>JANNQW010000322.1:0-4020 GCA_031400955.1 Verrucomicrobiota bacterium | reverse complement strand
TCCTTTTGTCCTGAAGATGCCAGCGCCATCGTCACAAAGCTTGTCAGCGGTGTGGCTTCCAGATAACCACCGGTGCTGGGTTGCAGCGTTTTGAGCATCGGTGAGATGCGCGGCCACAGCGCAGCGCGAATCCACCGCAGCAGATTCCACCAGCACGGCGGTGCGTGGTAGAAGCGCGCATAACCAATCGCAATCAATGCCGGCAATGCGTAGCTCACCACTGGAAGCCCGATCGCTCCAAACCACGATCGAGGAAATGCAGCCAGTTCAAGCGGCAGCGCCAGCACGCGCCGCCATGCTTCATCATGCGGCCCCAGCCGTCCGCCAATTGCGCAAGTCATCAAAATAGGCACTGAAAAAGTTTTATCCTTCCCGTAGCGCGTGATGACGGCTCGGCTGATCGCGTCCGGCTCCAGCGAACCGACGTATTTTCGAATCCATGTCTCGCATCGGTGCAGTATTTGCATCCGCTCGACCGGCACCCTTCCCGTGATGGGTTCGGCACGGTCTCTTGCCGCTTGAACATCGCGCTCATACAGGCCCAGCGCGCCCCAACACAGCAGGGTTGTGGAAAGGTTTGATTTGCTGATTGTCGTGTCACCCCAACCGCCGTCGGCGTTTTGGTTTGCCCGCAGCCACATGGCACCGCGTGAGATGGGCGCAACATACGCAGCAGCATCCACCAACGACAGAGCGACGATCGCCGTCGCCGTGGAAATCGCACTGCTGGAAAGTTCGCCCTCCCAATGCCCCGCAGTATTTCGCAACGAAAGCAGGTGCGCTCTCGTGTTGGCGATGGCGGTGTCGAGACCTTCCATCATGTTCAGGATCGGGCTAGCCCAGCGCCTCCAGCATCTTCTTTAATTTATCGAGCTGAGCCGCCCAGTCGGCTTCGCGCTGCTTGTGATCATCGAGCACTTTTTGTGGAACTTTGGACGTGAAGTTTTCATCGGCCAGCTTGGCTTTCACCTTGCCGAGTTCGGCTTCGACCTTGGCGATCTCCTTGGTCACACGCGCGCGTTCGGTCTCGACATCGATGATGCCGTCAAGCGGGAGGAAGAGTTCGCCCAGCGGCGTGAGCACGGCGGGCGTGCCTTTCTTCGCGACGAAGTCGGCGTCTACATCGAGCGGTTCGGCATTGAGCAGGATGCGCAGGACTTCGATCTCGTGCGCGGGGAGTTCCTGAGCGGGCTTGAGCACGAAGCAAACTTTCTTCGTGATATTGAAGGTGCTCTTGAGGCCGCGACCGAGATTAACGGTTTCATACTTGTCATTTGCGGTATTCTCGTCCTCCGGAAGAATGCCGAAGTGGGCGAGCTCGTCTTCACTGAACGGTTTGGGCCATGGAGCGAACATGATGCTCTTGCCACCCTGATTCTCCGGCATGTCGGAGTTGAAACCCATGCCGTGCCACAGTTCCTCGGTGATGAAGGGCAGGAACGGATGGAACAATCGCAGCGTGTGCCCCAGCACGAAGTCGATCACGGCGACGGTGTTGGCTTTCCGCTTTTCATCCGTGCCTTGCAGCGCGGCTTTCGAGGCTTCGACATACCAGTCGCAATATTCGTTCCAAAAGAAGCGGTAGAGCGTGGCGGTGGCGTCACTGAAGCGGTATTCTTCAAGCGCAGTCGTTACTTCGTTAATCGCGGTATTTAGGCGGAGAAGAATCCATTTGTCGTCGCTGCTGAGCAAGGCGGGATTGATCTCAGTTTCGACTTCGCCGCCTTGCATCTGGCGGAAGCGGCAGGCGTTCCAGAGCTTGGTGCAGAAGTTGCGGCCCAGTTCCACGTTCTTTTCGTCGAACGCGATGTCCGCGCCGAGCGGTGCGCTGCGCATGATGCCAAAGCGCAGGGCATCAGCGCCGAATTTTTCGATGAGCTCAAGCGGATCGGGCGAGTTGCCCAGGCTCTTGCTCATCTTGCGGCCCTGCTTGTCGCGAATGATTCCGGTGAAATAAACGTTCTTGAACGGCATCCTGCCCATGTATTCGTAGCCCGCCATGATCATACGCGCGACCCAGAAAAAGATGATGTCCGGGCCGGTGACGAGATCTGTCGTCGGGTAAAAGGCTTTCAAATCGGCGGTCTCATTCGGCCAGCCCATCGTGGCAAACGGCCAGAGCCAGGAGCTGAACCAGGTGTCGAGCACGTCAGGGTCTTGGGTGAAGCCATGCGCTTCAAGAATCTCCGCAGCGCCATCAAGGTCAGTGCAAGCTACCACCACACATTGGCCATCTCCTTCGACGTCTACTCTGAATTGGATATCATTGAGAATTGATCCCCTCTTTGCCTCGCGCAGTTCATGTTCAATCTTCTCGCACAAAGGATGGACTTGCTCTGCGAGGACACGGGCGAAACCAACGTCATCCTTCTGCGGCTCCAAGGTCTTGCTCCACACCGGCACCCGATGCCCCCACCACAACTGGCGCGAAATGCACCAGTCTTGCAGGCCGCCCATCCAGTGATCATAGACCTTCGCCCAGCGGTCGGGGAAGAAGCGCATCTTCGATTCATCGGGGAGGACGGGCATCTTGCCCGTCTCTGCGAGCATCTTGCGAGCATCTGCCCGGTTCGCAGGATGCTCACCGGAACGGGCTGGAAGCCCATTCTCCCCCGAGCTTCCGTCTTTCGCTGCGGCGGAGTTCTGCATGACACATTCACGCGCTTTCTCAACGCTCGGATACTTCAAGAACCACTGCTCGCTTAGACGCGGTTCAATCGGCACGTCGGCGCGCTCGGAATACCCCACGTTATTCTGATGCGGCTCCTCCTTCACCATCACACCCATTTCTGTGAGCAACGCGATGGCGATCTTCCTCGCTTCGAAGCGCTCCATGCCGCCGAGGTCTTTGCCGGCGAGCTCATTGAGGATGCCGTTTGGATGCATCACGTCGATGACGGGTAAGCTGTGGCGTTGCGCGATATCGAAGTCCGCCTTGTCATGTGCGGGCGTCACTTTCAACACCCCTGTGCCGAATTCGAAGTCCACATGCTCATCACCGATGATGGGCAATGCAGCTTGATTTTCCAAAGGCAACGGACGGCGCGCGTGTTTACCGATGAGATGTTTATACCGCTCATCCTTCGGATTCACAGCAATGGCTGCATCACCGGGGATCGTCTCCGGACGCGTGGTGGCAATCTCCAGCCAAGTGCCGGGCTGCTCCACGACTTCTATTTTGAAGTGATAGAGAAATCCCTTTTGCGTCTTCATTACCACCTCTTCATCGCTCAGCGCGGTAAGCGATGACGGACACCAGTTCACCATACGTTTGCCACGGTAAATGAGACCTTTTTTGTAGAGATCGACGAAGACCTTCTGCACACAACGCGAGTAGTCCTCGTCCATGGTAAAGCGCTCGCGGCCCCAGTCGCAGCTCGCGCCGAGTTTCTTCAATTGCTGGATGATGATGCCGCCGTGCTTCTCCTTCCACTCCCAGATTTTCTCCACGAGCTTCTCTCGACCGAGGTCATCGCGATGCTTGATAACGCCCTGTTTTTTAAGCGTCTTCTCCACCACGTTCTGCGTGGCGATGCCGGCGTGGTCGGTGCCAGGGAGCCAGAGCACTTCCCTGCCCAGCATGCGCGCGCGACGGCACAGGATGTCCTGGATGGTGTTGTTCAAGACATGACCGAGCGTGAGGATGCCGGTGACGTTCGGCGGCGGGATGACGATGGAATACGCCGGGCGCTTCTCGCTGACGCGCGCGGGATCGGCGACAAAAGCTTTGTCATTGAGCCAGCGCTGATACCAGCGTTCTTCAACTTCGTTGGGCGCGTAGGTCTTGGACAGTTCGGGCATGGGGAGCGCGCAAGATGCACGCTTCACGGTCCTGCGCAAACCCTCCATACGAGTGGTTGCAGCACAGCGAATCGGCCTTTAGGTGCGCGCACCATGAGCAGCATGAATGATCGCGATCTGGCATTGGAAACTTTGATGCTTGCTCTGCGGAGCGAGGAGTCGCCCATGCCTGCGGAGGGCCGCATCGGATTTCTTCGCTCGCGGGTTCATGCCGATCTG
>JANNQW010000321.1:0-1706 GCA_031400955.1 Verrucomicrobiota bacterium | reverse complement strand
TGACCATCGGCGATCCGAGATCGCTTGCCTTCAAGCAGATGTTTCTCCGGAAAATCGAACAATACGACAGGGCTCTTACGTTGCGCCAACGACGGTTTCGCGAGTTGTTAACCAAGCGCCTTCAAAGCACATTAACAGACGCTGAGGAAACCGAATTTGCTACGCTGGAAGCAGAACGGGTCATGCCGACAGCTAGTGCAGTGTAACGGAAGGAACTGATGGGATCAACGGATGCGCCGATCGGTATTGCGATAAGTCCATTTGAAAGGCTTGGCCGTCTTGTTGTGGCCTTTGATGTATTTGGTGATCTTGCGGGCGAGGTCGGCTTTGGAAGTGAAGATTCCGCGAGTGATCAGGTCGCGCTGGATTTTGGAGAACCAGATTTCGATTTGGTTGATCCATGACGAGTAAGTCGGCGTGTAGTGGAGGTGGACGTTCGGGTGAGATCGAAGGAACTCGGCCACGGCTTCGGTCTTGTGGGCGGAGAGGTTGTCGGCGATGACATGGATCTCTTTTTGCGCCGGCTGAGTGGCCACTACGTCGCCCAGAAAAGCCACGAACTCCGCGCTGGTGTGCCGTTGGGTGGTTTTGCCCAGCACCGCACCGCTGGAAACCTCCAAGGCCGCATAGAGCGAGAGGGTGCCGTGGCGGAAATATTCGAATCCGTGGCGTTCGGCACGTCCGGGCGAAAGAGGCAGGACCGGATCGAGCCTGTCGAGCGCCTGGATGGCGGTCTTTTCGTCCACGCAGAAGACGGCAGCATGGGCCGGGGGCTTGAGGTAAAGCCCGATGATAGTGGCCGCCTTGGACTCGAAGTCTGGATCGTCGCTGGCCATGTAATGGCGACGACGGGAAGGCTGCAAACCGGCCTTGGCCCAAACGCGGGTAATCCGCATGTGACTGACTCCCAGAGCAGCGGCCAGCTTGCGACTGCTCCAATGGGTGGAGCCGTTCGCTGGCTTGCGATGCAGAGTCCAATCCAGGATGCGTGCTTCCAAATGCTCCGTGCCGGGAGCCACGGCCTTTCCGGGGTAACGTCCCCAGAGCCCGGAGAGGCGCTCCTGCCGGAAGCGATCACGCCACAGTTTGACCGTATTGACACTGCAAGACTGCCGGCGGCTCACGGCCGCAAGCGTGTCTCCGGTGGCCAAACCAAGCACAATGCGGGCACGGCGGACATCATCCGCACGGCGGCTTTGGCTCCGGCTGATCCTGGTGAGTTCACGTCGTTCCGGCGGACTCAAACGAAAGGGTGCTGGCATGAATCCAATCATACACCAATACCGTCACATCTCAACGTTACACTGCACTAGATCACGTCTTATCTGTGGACTGTAATGCTTTTGAGGCATTATGTTTCGCGTTTCTCAGCGCTTGATGGCTGGGTTGCTTACCCATTATTTTACCTTATTGCAGCGATGTTTTCGGGGGCGGGGTGCCGAAGTGCGTCAGAAAATTCGCCAACAACTTGCTGCCTTCCTCAAGAAAGCGCGTGGGGAAATGACGTTTGCCCAATTTGAGAAGAAAATGGGCATCTCTACTTCTACTTTGCACCGGATTGAAATTGGCGAGCAGAACGTCACCATTGATAAGCTGGAAGACATCAAGACCAGGCTCAAGGCATCCATGTCGGATATATTTCCGGAGTGACTTTAGACCGGCGAGCAGAACCAGAGTTTATTGCCTTCGCTGTCGAGGAAACTGCC
>JANNQW010000320.1:0-9351 GCA_031400955.1 Verrucomicrobiota bacterium | reverse complement strand
GTGAGCCTGAATACGACGATCCATGCCACAAGCCCGAACGCGAGAGAGAAAGGCTCCAGCCCCAGCAGCACTCCCGCAGAAGTCGCCACACCCTTGCCTCCCTTGAAGCCCAGCCAGAAAGTGAACATGTGGCCAAGGACTGCTGCGGCCGCGCAAAACACGGCCACCAGCGAAGCCGTGTTCGGATCTGCCCCGCTATGTTTCATCCACCATTCCGCGAAGGCCACAGGCGCGAAACCCTTGAGCATGTCGAGAATGAAAATCGGAATACCAATGCGCTTGCCCAGCACGCGAATAACATTGGTCGCGCCGATGTTCCCGCTGCCATGCTTGCGGATGTCGATGCCCTTGTAACGGCCCGCCCAGTATCCGAACGGCAACGAGCCGCAGACGTAGGCGCACAAGATAAGTAGAAGGGCAGAGGGTAGCAGATGCACGCCACCAACAGACACACGCGGGCACCACGGGCAAGATGAATCTACAAGCACTAGAGCCCAAAAATGCCCGCGCAGTCATTGAGGGGCCACTATCCCTCGTCTCACTCAAGATATTATCTTCGATGAGGCACTGGGCGACCTACAATTACTGTCCACTTGGTGCTTTTCACATACAGCTTCCGCGCTACACTCAGCGCTCCGCATTTAACATGACCGCCGCACCTGAAACTCCCCACCTCGACTTCATCCGCGAGATCGTCGCCGACGATGTCCGTGCCGGAAAAAACGGCGGCATGGTCGTCACCCGTTTCCCGCCGGAGCCGAACGGCTATCTGCATATCGGCCACGCGAAATCCATCTGTCTGAATTTCGGCATCGCCCAGGAACATGCGCCCAACTCGCGCTGCCATCTCCGCTTTGATGACACCAACCCCACGAAAGAGGAAACCGAATACGTCGATTCTATCATGGAAGACGTGAAGTGGCTCGGCTTCGACTGGGGCACTCATCTTTTCTACGCCAGTGATTACTTTAAGAAGCTCTATGGCTTTGCCGAGCAGCTCATCAACAAGGGCCTGGCTTTCGTCTGCGACCTCAATGCCGAACAGATGCGCGCGCATCGCGGCAGTCTCACCGAGCCCGGCAAGAACAGCCCATTCCGCGAGCGCGGCATTGCGGAAAATCTTGATCTTTTCCGCCGCATGAAGGCGGGCGAGTTCAAAGATGGCGAGCACACCCTGCGTGCGAAGATCGACATGACGCACGCCAACGTGAACATGCGCGACCCAGTCATCTACCGGATCCTGCACGCCGACCACCACCGCACCGGCAGCGCGTGGTGCATCTACCCGATGTATGACTACGCGCATCCGCTCAGTGATGCGATCGAGGGCATCACTCATTCCATCTGCACGCTGGAGTTTGAAGATCATCGCCCGCTCTATGACTGGCTCGTGGATCACATTGACGGTCTTCCCAGCCGGCCTATCCAGCGCGAATTTTCGCGACTGAACCTCAACTGGACCATCATGAGCAAGCGCAGGCTCCTGCGCCTCGTGAAGGAAAATCACGTCAGCGGCTGGGATGATCCGCGCATGCCCACGCTCAGCGGCCTTCGTCGCCGCGGCTATACGCCCGCATCCATCCGCGCGTTCTGCAAAGGCGTTGGCGTCACCAAATTCAATGCGCAGACCGACATGGGCGTGCTGGAAAACGCGGTGCGCGAAGATTTAAACAAGACGGTGGAACGCCGCATGGCCGTGCTGCGTCCGCTCAAGCTTGTCATCGAGAACTTTCCTGAAGAACGCACCGAGGAGATTGAGGTGGTCAACAATCCCGAGGACCTCGCAGCCGGCACCCGCAAGCTGCCGCTCTGCCGCGAAGTCTTCATCGAGCACGATGACTTTGCCGAGGTTCCGCCGAAGGACTGGCGCCGCTTCACCCTGGGCGCGGAAGTTCGCCTAACCAATGCGTTCTGCGTCATCTGCACCGATGTCATCAAGGATGCGACGGGAACTGTGATCGAACTGCGCTGCAGTTACGATGAGACGACGCGTCATGGAAAGAATCCCGAAGGCCGTCCGAAAGTGAAGGCCGCGGTTCACTGGGTCTCGGCGCGTCACGCCGTCACTGCGCCAGTGAGGCTGTATGACCGGCTGTTTTCCGTGGACAATCCCGATGCTGCCGCCGGCGATGACGGCGACTTCACCAGCTACATCAATCCGAAATCACTGGAAGTGATCGAGGACGCGAAACTCGAAACTTCACTGGCTGGAGCTGATCCAGGAGAGCGCTTCCAGTTCATCCGAATCGGGTATTTCATCGCGGACGCCATTGATTCGCAGCCTGGAAAACCCGTGTTCAATCGCGTGGTGACTATGAAGGACGGCTACGCCAAGCAGGGAAAGTGAGAAACCAGCTCACCCCTCGAACAACTCCGCATAATGCCTCTCCGCGAAATCCTGCGCGAGGCGCTGGATTTCGGCGGGATCGGACTCCCGCAGCGCCTGTTCCACCAACTGACGGCACTGGACGCCGTCTAGTTTGCGAATGGCGTGCTTGATTTTTGCCACCTGACTTGAAGCGGCACTCAGCTCATCGAGCCCAAGACCGATGAGAAGCGGTGTGACAGAAATATCGCCGGCCATCTCCCCGCAGAGTCCGGTCCAGATGCCGGCTTGGTGCGCAGCCTCCACCACCATCTTAATGAGACGCAGAACTGCCGGGTGCGTCGGCTGATAAAGTCCGCTGACGCGCTCGTTCACTCGATCCACGGCCAGGGTGTATTGCGTCAAATCATTGGTGCCAATGCTGAAGAAGTCGACGTGTGGCGCGATTAAGTCCGCGATTGCTGCGGCGCTCGGGACTTCGATCATGGTGCCGACTGGCACCCGCTCCGGAATACGGATGTGGGCAGCCTGAAGTTCCGTGCGGCATTCCGCCAGCAGGCGGTTGGCCGCGATGACTTCATGCACGCCGGAGACCATAGGATACATGATGCCAACGTTTCCGTGAGCGCCGGCGCGAAGAATCGCGCGGAGCTGCTGCTTGAAGTTGTCGCTCTTGGCCAGGGAAACGCGGATGCCTCTCCAGCCAAGAAACGGATTCTGCTCAGTCTCGCCGCTGAGTGCGGCGTCAATTTTGTCACCGCCGACATCAAGCGTGCGAAAGATAACCAAGGCTGGGGCTAGCCCCTTCACGATCCGCGAATAAATCTTGGTGAGTTGATCTTCCGTGGCATCAGGCGATTCCAGATGGATGAACTCCGTGCGAAAAAGACCAACTCCCTCCGCGCCACTGGCCCGGATGTGCTCCAGTTCCTCTGTGAACTCGGCGTTCGCCGCCACCGTGATGCGAATGCCATCGAGCGTGACGGCCGGTTCACTGGACTCCGCGAGGAGCCGCGCTTCCCGCTTATCGGCGAGACGCTTGCGTTTACGGTAATCAGCAAGTGTCCGGGTCGATGGATGAATAATGAAGAGACCTTCATCGCCGTCGATCAGAACTTCGTCGCCATGTTGCAGGGCTTCAAGGAGTCCATGCAGCCGGACAACGGCGGGGAAGCCGAGAGACCGCGCCATGATGGCTGTATGCGAAGTGCGGCTGCCCAGTTCGATGGCGAAACCGAGCACCTTGGTGCGGTCGAGTTGAACGGTCTCGGTGGGTGTCAGGTCATGAGCGACGAATATGGCCGGATGCCCATCGTGCACATGAGCCACCGCATCACCCTGGAGGTGCCTCATGACTCGCTGTGCGACATCGCGAATATCGAGCGCCCGTTCCCGGAGATAGGCGTCCGGCATCCGGTTGAATGATTCCATGCATTCCCGCGCGACGCAGTAATAGGCAGTTTCCGCGTCCTCATGTTTTTCGCGGATGCAAGTTTCGACCTTGCCGGTCACGAGCGGGTCATCGAGAACCATCAGGTGCATCTCCAGAATGTCGCGCGCGTTCCTGTCGGCGCGTGTCTCGAGGCCGGCGATCATCTTTTGCAAATCACGCCGGGAGGCGTCGAGCGCGGCCTGAAATCGCTTTAATTCCCCATTGACTTCGCGGGCGGAAATTTTCCTTTCAACAGGCTCATCGAAATTCCCGCCGATGAACTGGACAATACCGTGAGCGACTCCATCTGACGCCGGAGTGCCACGGAGTATCCGTTCCTGTTTCGCGGGTGTCTTGGGCATTAAAAAAATGGTGAACGTCTCGGACCTCTGGCAGCCTCCCAGCGGGAAGGATTCAGCTCATCCAAGCAGGTTCACTCCCCGTCGTCAAACCCGCACTGGATGAGTTGGCCAAGTTCTTTCATGGCATCCTCGGCGTCCTGTCCGTCGGTGGTGATCACGAGCTTCGCGCCCTGACCCGCAGCCAGCATCATGAGTCCCATGATACTCTTGCCGTTCACCTGCTCGTCGTCCTTCTCCACCCAAACGTCGCACTGGTAACGGTTGGCGCGTTTGACGAACTGCGCCGCCGGACGGGCATGCATGCCCATTTTGTTGACGATGGAAAACTCTTGAGTGCAGGTCATGGTCGGGGTGTCATCATCCTAATTGATCATCAGCCATCTTTTTCAAGAGCCTTTGATTAAATTCGACGGCGCTGTGATAACCGAAGCTGCGCAATTTGTGGTTCAGCGCGGCTATTTCAATCAGACTTGCCACATCGCGACCCGGCACCACGGGGACGCGCAAAAGCGGGATCGGTTTGCCTAAAATGTCGGCCTTGTGCGCCGAAGTATCGAATCGTTCGAGGTCATTCAGGTTGGCATTCGGAACCAGTTGGATGACGAGGTCAAGCCGCTTGGACAGACGAACGCTGCCAACTCCGAAGATCGCCGCGACATTGAGCAGGCCGATTCCGCGCACCTCGATCATGTTCCGACCCAACTCTGGAGCCATCCCCTGAATTTCGCGATCTTCGATCAAGCGGAACAGCACCGCGTCATCGGCTACCAGGCTGGCACCTCGCTCGAGTAGACCGAGAACGCTCTCGCTCTTTCCGCTGCCGCTGGGACCCAGCAGCAACACACCGACTCCCTGCACATCCACGAGGCAGCCGTGGATCGAGGTGGTGGCGGCAAAGGCCCAGTCGAGCCGGATGGTCGCGGCGTTGAGATATTTCATCGTGATCATCGCGCTCTGGAAGACCGCGATGCCGGCATCATCCGCGATGTCCAACAGGCTTTGCTGGAGTTTCTTCTCGCGGGCAACCACCAGACAGGGAATCTCCCACGAACAGAGTTGCGTGAACCGCTCAGCCGCCACATGGGGCTCGATGCTGTGCAGATAGGACACCTCGGAGTTGCCCACCACCTGCACACGCTTGTAAGCAAAGTAGCTAAAAAATCCGCTGAGCGCGAGACCGGGCCGGTTTACCGAAGGCTCGGATATTTTTCGTGTGAAGCCCTTCTCCGAGTTCAGCAACTTCATCTTGAGCTGTTCGCGATTATTCTCGAAGAATTCGCCCACCGAGATGGAGGTAGGGCGCTTGACCTTGTGGGGCACTAGAAGATCCGACATGGCGCCAGCTTATCGCAACTTCGCGCGGTGGCAATGGCGCGACTGCGGACAAAAAATGCCGCCACTCGCGCAGGGCGGTGGCGGCTGGTGCGATCCTGATTGGAGCGGCCTACTTTGCTGGCGTGCCAAAGACCTGCAATTCAACGTAGTGATTCATCTCGCTGGCGGAGTTGCCGGCGCTCCAGCAGCGGATGTAGCGGCCCTTGGCACCATTGCCTTCGATAAAACGACCGTGATTGGTTTCGATGTAGTTTTTGTCTGTTCCCTTGGTGCCGAGCTTGAGCTTGTCTTCAATGTCGTTGTTGAACAGCGTGGTCACGCCAGTCTTGAAGTTCGGGTCATCACTAACTTGAACGACAACACTGAAGTAAATCGCGATGTTCTTGTGGAAGTGCCAGAGAAGTACCTTCCAGACGTTCATCGTCGCGCCAAGATCGACCTGCACCCACTGGGTGCCGGGGGCCAGTTCGACATAGTAGCCATCATCGCCGTCGGCTTCGGCGTCGGTGACGAGTTCGAGTGAACCGATTATCGGGACCGGATCGGAACTGGTGACTGGCTTGCCCTTGGCGACATTGACTGTGCCTTTGGGAACCAAAGCGTCACGCTTCTTTACCGCATCCGGATCTGCCTTCTCCATGTTAGGGATTCTGCCGGCAGGTTCGAGAGTGCCGACAAAAATCGGCTTAGGATAAAGCTTCTGTAGTTCAAGTGTCTCCGTCTCTCCGGGCGGAAGCGCTGCCTTGGCAGGAAAAGCGGTGGAGCCACCTTCAGGAGTGGTTTTGTGAGTTTTCTTCTCCCCGCAGGAGGAAAGACCGATGGAAGCAAGGATGCCGCCGAGAACGAAGATGTTATTGTAGATAGCTTGCATGGAAACTTGTGGTGATATCTTTCGTCGCATGTGCGAGCACTGTTGTGAATGTGTCGGGGCCAGCCTGGCCCCGGGCGAAACTGTGGGCTGGCAGCCCACTACACACACGCGCCAAACAAGACAGCCTACTTCGCCGGCGTGCCGAAGACCTGCATTTCAACGTAGTGGTTCATCTCGTTGGCGGAGTTGCCAGCGGTCCATGCGCGGATATAGCGGCCCTTGGCACCGTTCCCTTCGATGAAACGACCGTGGTTGGTCTCGATGTAATTTTTATCTGTGCCCTTGGCGCCGAGCTTGAGCTTGTCTTCAATGTCATTATTAAACAGCGTGGTCACGCCGGCCTTGAAGGCCGGGTCATCACTGACCTGCACGACAACACTAAAGTAGATCGCGGTGTTTTTGTGGAAATGCCAGAGAAGCACCTTCCAGACGTTCATGGTCGCCCCGAGATCAATTTGCACCCACTGGGCTCCGGGCGCGAGTTCAACGTAGTTGCCATCCGCGCCGTCGGCATCGCCATCGGTGGCGAGTTCGAGCGAACCGATGATCGGGACCGGATCAGAACTGGTGACTGGCTTGCCCTTGGCGACGTTGGTGGTGCCTTTGGGAACCAAGACGTCACGCTTCTTCACCGCATCCGGATCAGCCTTCTCCATATTGGGGATATTGCCGGTGGGAATGGGTGTGCCAACGAACATCGGCTTGGGATAGAGTTTCTCGAGATCGAGCGTCTCGGTTTCTCCAGGCGGAAGCATGGTCTTGACAGGTGCAGCGGCAGGGCCGCCAGCAGAAGTGGTTTTATCAGCTTTCTTCTCCCCGCATGAGGAGAGACTGATGGCGGCGACAAGGCTGCCGAGGACAAGGAGGGACTTTGGGTTTGGTTTCATAGATTGTCGGAGATGGAAGTTGAAGGACGGGTTAAACGGTGAAGTCGGAAGGCTTGAAAACAACCTTCGTGCCTGACAAGAGAGACTCACGCGCGGAGAGAACAGTGACTGCGCATTGGAAGGCCATCTCCACCGGACAGGTGAGATGCTTGTAATTTTTGGTCTGCACGGCCTCGATGAAATTCTTCATGTGAGGCGCGTGCGGTGGAACACCAAGCACCACAGGGATCTCCCACGGGATAAGCGGCTTGCTTTCGCGAACATCTTTGACTGCTTTGGCGATCTTGGTAACGGCGAGCGAGGGGGCTGGCGGTTTCTCCCAACCACGATCATGCTCCCAAAATTTATTTTTGACTGCTTCCACTGCCTTGACAATCGCAGGTGGGTCAGCATCGGCATATTTGTCCCACTTCGTCCCTACATGGGGCTCTGAATAGATTTGATTATAGCTTGGGCTCTCAGACATCACGGCCGTGCCATCAATTCCCATGTGCTTTTCATAGTAGCCCTGCGAACCCGTGGTGGTGAGCACTTGGTAATATGCGCGCATGGTTCCGCTTGGCAGCTTGTATTCATAAAGAGCCATGACGTTGTCTGGTTCCTCAAACTTCGCACGTCCTTCAGAGCCGTCGTAATAGTCAACGCCGCCCGTGGCCATGACGGACGTGGGCAGGGCATCATACATCCAGTTGAACATGTCGATCTGATGCGCACCGAGATCGGAGATGGGGCCGGCGCCATATTTGGAAAAGTAGCGCCAGTTGCGAAATTCTTCGAAGCTCGCATAGCCATTTTTCGTGAGCACATCCTGCGGGATGTCATAGCCCTTTACCGGGCCGAGCGGCGCGCTGGCGGAAACCCCTCGGTTCCACTGGCCGTAGCAATGGGTGACACGGCCCAATATGCCTTCCTTGATGATCCTGTCCCGGAGGTGAATGTATCGTGGATTGCTGTGGCGCTGATGGCCGATTTGGAAAATGCCGCCGGTCTGCTGCTGAGCCTTCACCATGTCGCGCGCGCCATCGAGGGTGTTGGACATCATTTTCTCGCAATAGACGGCCTTGCCCTTTTCCAGGCAGAGGCGCGAATACGGCGCGTGCGTGAAATCCGGCGTGGCGATGAAGACGGCTTCGATTGATGGCTCCTTGTCGAGCATCTCATGGATGTCCTCGTAGAACTTGAGGTCGCCTTCGATCTGGTGCTTGCTCTCGCCAAGCATCTTGCTGCGGATGCTGGCGCTGGAGTATTTCCAGATGTCGCAGACGGCGACCCACTGGATCATGCCGTTCCCGAGTCCTTTGACCGCAGCGTTGCGGAGACGGTCGCCCTGGGCGCCGCAGCCGACGAGCGCGCACTTGATGGTGCGACCAGGAGCGGTTTGCTGAGCGATGGCGCTCTTGCTCGTGAGCAGAAGCAGGCTGCCGCCAGTGATGAAGGTGGAACTGCGCAGGAAATTGCGCCGGTCCATGTAGCGCGACAAGCCGGTCGGCGCGGGGGTGGGTGCGATGGGGGGATTCATGACGCGATGAGGCTGGATACGAACGACGGTTGCGATACGCGACAAATGTCAGTCTGACTTTCTGCGGAAGAACAGGCCGTCAAGCGAGATGCCCTTGTTCCGGCAGGTGGCCAGCGCTGCCGAGACCACCAGCACGTGGATGCCGATGTAAACGACCTCGGTGTCATCCGGCAGTGCGGCGAGGCCGAAGCCGAGCGACAGCACCGTGAAGCCCGCGATCAACAGCGCGAATTCCGTGAACAGTCCGACCACGACCCATGCGCCGACGGCAAGCAGGACGTAGCCGATGCTGTGGGCGTACATGTTGCACATGTCGGCGGGCAGAAAGCTGTTTTCGGACATCAGCTTGGCGATGCGCTCCGACTTCGTGGCGTAGTTCTCCAGCGAGAAGGTGACATTTTGGGCGCCGTCACCAGACCTAAACTTATCAACTCCAGCCATAAAAAGGCGCAACCCCACCCAAAGACGGAGGATCAAGTTGGCAAAGGTCAGGTGAAGGCTGCTGCAGCATTTCGTTTCAGATTCAGATTCGGATTCGGACATAGCGGGTGAGGTTGGAATGGTTTTAATAAATGGAAATCCACCTTGAATCGGGTTGTTTGGAAATCCAGTGGAATTT
>JANNQW010000319.1:0-5555 GCA_031400955.1 Verrucomicrobiota bacterium | reverse complement strand
TAAGGCGGTGCAGGGTAAGCGCTGGCGATGCGAATGGCTCTTGTGACTGTGAGCGCCTTGGTTGAAGGGTGAGCGCATGGAGGCATTTTTCAAGAAACTCGGTCGCACGGTATTGGAGCGGTGGAAGCGCGTGAATTTTTCACTGGAGAAGTTTCCAGGAATCGCCCGGGCGGCGCTCGATGAACGACCGCCCGCGAAGCACGTCGATCTGGCGACATTCGTGCGCGAGTTCCTGCTCAAGGATGAACAACCTTCGCAAACGCAGTCAGGCTTTGGACAGCCGGAACTGGTGGCCTATGAGCACCACCGGTTCTACATCCAAATCTTGTTCTGGCTCGAAGGCACGACCGACATTCATCAGCACGAGTTCTCCGGCGCGTTTCATGTGATGCACGGTTCGAGCATTCACGCGCATTACGCATTCGAGAATTCGCAGCCTGTCACGCCGCACTTTTGTGTGGGTGATGTGCGGATGAAGAAGATCGAATTGCTGGAGACGGGGCACACGGTGCCGATTGTTTCGGGCCGACGCTGCATCCATTCGCTCTTTCATCTGGACACGCCCTCAGTCACGGTGGTCGTCCGCACGCAGCATGATCCCGGAACGGGTCCGCAGTTCAATTATCTGCCACCGCACATCGCTATGGATCCGGTGTTTGATGACGCCCTCACCATGCGTCGCAAGCAACTGCTCGCTGTGCTGGAGCAGACCGGGGATCCTTGCTATCCGAAGCTGGTGCGGGAGATGATCATGGAGCTGGACTTCGAGCGCGGGTTTTTCATCTTACAGGAATGCATGGGTCACTTGCGGGATCTCGGCGCATGGAAGTCCACGCTCGGAGCCTTTCAGAAGAAGCACGGCAAACTGGCCACGGGCGTCGCCGCTACACTGGAGGAGTGCGTGCGACGCGATGGCATCAAGGAACTGCGAAGTTCGATCGCGGAACCGGAGCACCGGTTCTTTCTCGCGCTTCTGATGAACGTGTCCGCGCGGTCTGATCTGTTCAAGCTGGTGTCACAGCGATTCACCAAGGCAGCGCCGATGGACACCGTGTTGCGCTGGGCTGAGGAGTTGACGGAGATGACGGATTTCGGCATTTCAATACTGGATGCACATTTTCCCGAGGTGCTACTCATCGCGCTCGAAGATCAGCCGTATGTTTTTCTGGCGGCATTGAGTCACTTCATGAAAAGTGGCAAGAAACATCCAGCAGCATTGACCGCGATCTCCGCAGTGAAGATGAAGGCTTTGAACGCTGCATTCGTCGCATCGAGCCTGCGGGTGCTGGTGGTTTGAGTATTCAAAATCTGATTATCATGTCCATTCTCGAGCGTCTTTTCTCCATAGGCTCCATTCGCAAGGCAATCTGGCGTTTGTGGTATCCTTTTCTGACGCGCCGCATCCGGAGCGAGGAGGTTTTGTTTCTCAATTACGCTTTTGAAACTGACCCGCCCGTCGCGTTGCCACTGCTACCGGAGGATGAGCCGAACCGCGCCTGCATCCAACTCTATCATCACGTGGCTTCGCAAGTGGATTTACGAGGCCAGGAAGTGCTGGAGGTGAGTTGCGGTCACGGCGGCGGAGCGTCGTGGATCACGCGCACGATGCAGCCCAAGAGTTACATGGGGCTCGACTTGAACCCGACCGGCATCCGATTTTGTCAGCAACGCCATCAGGTGACCGGTCTCACGTTTGTTCAAGGTGATGCCCAGAAACTTCCGTTCGCGGATGGTTCGCTGGATGTGGTGATCAATGTTGAGGCTTCGCATTGTTACCCTGATTTCTCAGGGTTCCTCGCCGAAGTGGCCCGAGTGCTTCGGGTCGGCGGTCACTTTCTCTACGCCGACTTCCGATTCAGGGATGGAATCACCGAATGGGAGGCTGCCATCGAGGCTGCGCCGTTGGTGATGGTGCAGACGCGTGACATTCGTGAGGAGGTTCTTCGGGGCATGGACTGCAACGCGGAACGGAGTCTGACGCTCATTGCGCAGCGATTGCCGCACTTTCTTCATTCACTTGGACGTGATTTCGCCGGGGTGCCGGGATCACGAGTTTATCAGGCTTTGCAAAACGGCGAGCTTTCTTATCGCTCGTGGTGTTTTAGAGTGGTTTAAACAAATCTCCATGATGCTCGTGACAAACAAAATAAAATTGTCTACGATCAAGTAATTAGCCGCTTACGATGAATAAATCTATGCTCTACATCATTGTTCCGTTCTGCTCAATCTTCATCATCGTCGGCGGCAGTATGATGGTTTTTACAGCGCGCAAGATTGCTTTGGGTATGCAGGCGCGACACTGGCCGCAGACCGCCGGACGAGTTGTAAGCGTAGGTAGCAAAGACACCTCGGATTCCGAAGGTAGTAGTCGCGAGATTCTGGTGTGCTACGCCTACAATGTCGGCGGACGCGATTACGAGAGCAGCACCATTCACCCGGCCTACAGCAGCTCCAGCTTTGAGGAGGCGCATCGGGGTATAGAGTCATTGCTTCGATCGACTAAGCAGGTTCGCGTTTACTACGACGGAGCGCAGCCAAGCCGAAGCACGTTATCGGTTGGATTCTACTCAAGTTCACTCGCTGTGCTTTTCGGCGGCCTTATTTTTTTTGCCGCTGGCGTGGGCTTTTTACTCACATTCTGGTTTGCCCTGACTGGCGACTGGGATTTTGCACGAGGCATCACAGTTATCAGATGAGTTTTCTCAACCATGTTCGGTGGCCCAACGAACATGGTTATCATTGCACAAAGCCGCAATGATAACGGTTGTTGAATGATTCGCGGTCGGGTGGCCCTGGACTCACTCCTTGGAGTGAAGCATTTTCCGCTATGATCCCGGTGCTTGAAATTTATCCGTAGATTTGGCCGATTAACGCAGATGAAGAGATTGAGCTTCGCTGCTCCTGAAAAATCTGCGGTATCTGCGGATTAAAATCAGTCATTTACTAAAGACCACGCCGGTTTCGGTGCGCTAAACTCCATGCGTTCGTTGTTGAGTGGATGATTGATGGCGATTTTCCATGCGTGCAGGCACAGTGGCGAATCGTCTATGGCTTGAGTTTGTGTGTCGCCAATCATTCCGCCGCTCAGATAGACGGCGTCACCGCAGATGGGATGCTGAAGATGCCAGAGATGGACGCGAATCTGGTTCGTGCGACCGGTGAGGGGACGGGCTTCGAGCAAGGTGCTTCCATCGCTCAGACGCCGCAGCACATGGAACCCCGTTCTGGCATCGAGACCTGAGGCGGCATCTATCTCCCGCGAGCCAGCCCGGCCGGGCGTGTCGCTGATCGGTGCATCGCAATGAAAATTATCTTGGGCGGGATGACCCTGGACGCGGACGAGATATATTTTGTGGACAGCACCGTCGGAAAATTGCGGCTGGAGCTTGCTGGCAAAATGTCGCGTCCTCGTGAACAGCACCAGGCCGGTTGTGTTGGCATCGAGCCGATGGGCTGGACGCAGTTTTTGCGGATGATACGCTTGATTGAGAATGTATTGCAGCGTGTTGCGATTGAAGCGGCCACTTGGATGCATGGGCAAGGGCGCGGGTTTGTCGATCACGACCAACGCTTCGTCTTCGTGCAGGATTTTGATTTGTGCGTTCACATTCGGCTCGATGACGCCGGGCAGCTTGTGATAATAGCGTTCACCAGACTGCACGACTTGCTCGGCTCGCACGGGCTGATGCTGGGCATCGAGCAATAAACCGCGCGAGCACTCAAGGCTCCACCCTTCGCGCGATACGCTTTTTACGACATGGACAAGGGCATCGAGCAGTGTGGCGCCATGGCAGTGTGTCGGAATGTTTAGGGGTCGAAGGTTGTCATAACTGGCGACGCCGGGCAGGGGAGTCGTGATCTGGCGGATCAACGCTTCGCGACGCGCGATGTTTTCCGCCATCTGCTCAGCCGAAGATTTGAAGCAATACGGGCACGATTCATTCACGACGTAGCGCGTATCATTCTGTTCCTCCTTTGTGAGCGGCGTCTGGCAGTGGAAGCAGATGGTGGAATCCGTCTCATGCAAGTTGGGGTCCAGACCCGTGCGCTGGTCGAAGACGAAGCATTCGCCATCGTAATGCGCGCCGCCGCATTCTTCGAAATACTTCAGAATGCCGCCATCGAGCTGCAAGATGTTCTTGAATCCTTCGCGCTCCATAAACGGTCCTGCTTTTTCGCAACGGATGCCTCCGGTGCAGAACATCACCACGGGTTGGGCTTTCAATTCCGCGGGCAGACGGCGCACGGCATCGGGAAACTGACGGAAGTGGTCGATGCCGACAGTCAGCGCGTTGCGGAAGGTGCCGAGCTTCACTTCATAGTCGTTCCGCGTGTCCAGCAGCGTGACTGGGCGCCCATCGTCGAGCCATTGCTTCAAAGTCTGCGCGGCAATTTTCTGCGAGGTGTGTTTGGCGGGTTCGATCCCTTCCACGCCGAACGAGATAATCTCTTTTTTCAAGCGCACCAGCATCCGCCGAAATGGTTGATGTTCCGTCATGCTGACTTTGGGCTGCAAGTCGGCGAGGCCCGGTAGAGCGCGTAATGCGGCAAGCAGCAAGTCCACGTCATCAGTTTTGCCGGCGACGAAAAGATTGATTCCTTCCGGACTGAGTAGGATCGTTCCTTTCAACTCCTGCGCCTTGCACAGATCTAGCAGTCGCGCGCGCAGGGTCCGCAGATCCTGCAACGGCGTGAACTTGTAGGCGGCAATGTTGACGAATCTCATCATGAACAGGCGACTGAGCATAGGGAGAATCGCGCGGCGTGCATGCTGATTTGTTGCCGGGGAAGCGGGCGATCCGCTGGCAAAATGGGCGCGACTGGCTAGTGTCGGACTCTTGGAATCGAACACGCCAGACCATTATGCGACACTCGGTCTCGACCGAGGCTGCACGCCCGCGCAAATTCGTGAGGCCTATCGCGTGCTTGTGAGGCAGCATCATCCGGATGTGAACTCAACTTCAGCCGAAGCCGTGGCCCGCACTCAGGAGCTGAATACCGCCCACGAAGTTTTAAGCGATCCGAAACGCCGTCGAGAATACGATCGCGAAATCGATGCGGCGAAGCGACCGGAAAATTCACCGGTCGCACACAAGATGGATGTTAGCATTTCCCAAGATGTGCAGTTGAGCATTGGGGAATTCATCCGGGGGACGCGATTGACGGTTCGAGTGAATGATTCGGCGAATCCAAATGGAGCGGAGAGCTACGATTTGACAGTGCCGGAGGAGACCGCGCCGGGAACGCGCTTCCGGATTCCACGCGTCGCACCTTTTCAGAACGGCTTTGTCACGGTTCGCGTCAAGGCGCGGCCGGATTATCGCTTCAAAGTGCGGGGCAGCGATTTGCGCTGCGACCTGAGAATCAATACGCGGCGGGCGGCGGAAGGCGGGGTGGAGCACATGCCTGGCGCGGGCGCTTCACGAGTCGCGGTCGCGATTCCGCCCGGTGTAGCGCGCGGGGCGATTGTCCGTGTGTCTTGTGAGGGTCTGCCCAAGTCACGGGGCGGTCGCGGCGATCTTCTGGTGCGTATCACCTACCGGTTGGAAGTGAGC
>JANNQW010000318.1:0-19398 GCA_031400955.1 Verrucomicrobiota bacterium | reverse complement strand
TTCACCTTGTCGCGCTTGGTCAGCTCTTCGTAGGGGAAGGACTTCCAGCGTTCGCTCTCCTTGCGCTTGGTTCTGTCTTTGGCGGCGTAGCAGGCGACGAAGTCGTCGAGGTCGGCGCGCTTGATCGGGTTTTCCTTGAGGGTGAAATGCAGGTTGGTGCGCAGGTCGTAGATCCAGAGCTTCTGCGTCCACGGCTTTTCCTGCGCGGGTTTGCGGTCGAAGAACAGGACGTTCGCCTTCACGCCTTGCGCGTAGAAGATGCCGGTGGGCAGGCGCAGGAGCGTATGCACGTCCGCCTGCTTGAGCAATTCGCGCCGGATGGTTTCGCCTGCGCCGCCTTCGAAGAGCACGTTGTCCGGAAACACCACCGCCGCGCGCCCATGCTGCTTGAGGATGGTGAAAATGTGCTGGAGAAAATTGAGCTGCTTGTTGCTCGTGGTGGCCCAGAAATCGTCGCGATTGATGATGAGCGATTCCTTGGACGACTCGCCCGCCTCGTTGACGATGGTCACGCTGCTCTTCTTGCCGAAGGGCGGATTGGCCAGGACGATCTCGTATTCGCCGTGCTTCCCGGCCAGCGCGTCCTTGGTCACGACGGGCAAATCTTCCTCGGACTCTCCGCCGATGCCGTGAAGTAAGAGGTTCATCGCGCAGAGCCGCGTGACGCTGTCCACCAGCTCGATGCCGAAGAACGTGCCGCTCTTGAGCTTCTTCTTTTGCGCCCGGTCGAGCGCGTGATGCTTCGCCAGGTAATCATGCGCCGCGAGCAGGAACCCACCCGTGCCGCACGCCGGATCACAGATGGCCTGCCCTGGCTGCGGGGCGACCACGTCCACCATCGCGGCGATGAGCGGGCGTGGTGTGAAGTATTGGCCGGCGCCGCCTTTCACGTCCTCGGCGTTTTTTTGCAGCAGGCCCTCGTAGGCGTCGCCCTTCACGTCGGCGGACAGCGAAGACCACTGCTCCTTGTCAATCAGGTCCACGATGAGCCGGCGCAGCTTGGCCGGGTCCTGGATTTTGTTCTGCGCCTTGCGGAAAATGACGCCCAGCATGCCCGACCGCTTGCCGAGTTCCTCCAGCGTATGGCGGTAATGAATCTCCAGCTCGTCGCCATCCTTCGCCAGCAACGCCGGCCAGTCCTTGCCCTTGGGAATGGGCGACGGCTTGTTGAACGGCGGACGCGACTGCTCATCCGCCATTTTCAGGAACAGCAGAAACGTCAACTGCTCCACGTAATCGCCGTAGGACAGGCCGTCATCCCGCAGGATGTTGCAGTAGTTCCAAAGTTTTTGGACGAGGGCGGTGGGGTTGCTCATGATTTCTTTTTCTTCCGGCTGGGCGCAGGCAACTTTTTCAATTCCTTCACCACCTTCTCAAAATCCTTTTCCACCTGCGACGGCTCGGCAAGTTGTGCGCGGTGAAACTTCTCGAACTCCAACTCCGCCTTCTGCATTGCCTGCTCATGCGAAATCTTCGCCGCATGCTTGAGAATGTCTCGTCCGCCGAGGCGCAGGAAACCGTCCAGCTTTGCGATCCAGTCCCGCATATACATGGGCTTCCGATTCAGCGCCTGCACCTCCGCCAGTTCCAGATACGCCACCACGATGCGGTTCAGCGCATTGAGTTCTTCCGGCGACAGATAATTCTTGGCGATAACCGCTTCGGACTTGCTCGGTTTTGACCCCACCCAGTTCGTCATCCCCGCCTGCGGCTTCGCGGCGTCCACCCGCGCATGAATGACCTCCGCCGCCGTTTGACCGTGCGCCGCCCAGTGCATCTTGTTCTGCACCGTCGCGAAAAACTGCCGCGACGTTTCCACGCTCGGGTTGTAATCAATGCTCGTCGCGTAAATCTCCAGCACCTTCCGCCAAAACTCCTTCTCCGACGACCGGATGTCGCGGATGCGCGCCAGCAACTCCTCGAAATAATTCCCGCCGCCACGCTGCTTCAGCCGCTCGTCATCCATCGCGAAACCCTTCACGATATATTCCCGCAACCGCTGCGTGGCCCAGATGCGGAATTGCGTGCCCCGCGGCGATTTCACCCGGTAGCCGACCGAGATGATGACATCCAGATTGAAGAACTCGACCTGGTAGGTTTTGCCGTCGGCGGCAGTTGTTGCATAATTTGCAACAACTCGTTCCCGGACCAGTTCCCCCTCGTCGAACACGTTGCTGATGTGCCGCGAAACGACCGACTTGTCCCGCTGGAACAGTTCCGCCAGTTGATTCAATGAAAGCCAGACCGTCTCCGCATCCAGCCGAACTTGCAGCCGCGTGCGGCCGTCTTCCGTCTGGTAAAACAAGAATTCGCCGCCGGGTGCGGATGAAGATGGAATCAATTCACTCATGCGAGTTCTCCGGTGAAGGCTTTTTGGAGGATGGACTGGCGGAGGCGGGTGGCGCGCTGGAGGTTGGCGGTCACCACCGACTCCAACTCCTCCACCACGCTCAACCGCCGCTCCACTTCCGCCACGATCCGCGTCTGCTCGGCCAACGGCGGGAGCGGGATGGCAAATTCTTCAATCTCGGCAGGACTGATGTTTGGTTGCGCCGCGCCGTAAGCGTCCTTGAGCACTTTCTGCGTTATCTGCATGACGAGATACGAAACGAATTTCGGGTTGCTCAATTCTTCCGAGGACAATACGAAACGCCCAACTCGCTGATTCAGAAGTGCGGGAATGTCATCTTCCATCGTTGCCATTTTCCCGGTTGTCGCACCCGACATGGCAATCAACACGTCGCCTTTGCGAAGCAGGAACGCAGGGTTTGCCGCTGCGAATGCCGGAGGCAGGAATACGGTGTCTTCCGAAACTTGAACCCGACCGTTCACCAAGTTTGAAATCCGAACCAGCGGCACGCCCTCCTTCACATAATCGGTGCTCTTGAAAGCGAAGCCGCCTTGCACGCGGCAAATCTGGCCGAAGCTTGCCCACACGTATCCCTCTGGCAGCGGCGGAAGATTCGCGGTGTCGGGGGCGGCAGGTTCTTTGTATTGGCCCCGGCCCTGCCAGTTTTGGCGGCGCTCGGTGAGGATGCGGGCGAGGAGTTCCGCGCCGGTTTCAGATTTCGCTTTCGACTTCTGACCTCTGACCTCTGACTTCCGAAGCTCTGCCTCTGTGGGGACGAGGCGGCCTTCGCAGGCGGCTTTGAGGACGGCGGCGCGGTAGCGTTTGAGGTTGGCCTGCACCCGCCGCAACGCCGCCACCCCCGCCTCCAGCCGCGTGAATTGCTTCTCAATCTCCGCCACAATCCGCCGCTGTTCGGGGATGGGGGCGACGCGTAATGCTAACGGCTTAAAGTTGCGGGATGCCACGCCGGTTACGGTCGAACCTGTTCCCTTCCTGCGTATTCGCGATTGGACCTCTGGAGACATCAACTGATACATCAGGAATAGCGGCGACCAAAGCTCCGGCGTTGGTCGCAAAACCATAATCCGCTGCGCCACTGAGAACCGTTGCTCGGGGACTGGTGCGACTTCTCCAAGTGGAGCTTCGGTGGTAAATAGAATGTCGCCGGGTTGCGGGATTCCGCGCGTCATGAACGTGGAATAAGTGCCTTCTGAGACATACGCCAAATCTTCCCAGACAATGCGCCCGGACTTCACATTCTGTGAGCGCAAGTGAGGGATGACCGTGCCGTCGAACGGTGGCGTCCTCCCACGATAGTCGATAATCCTGATGCTCTCATCCACTGTGGTGTGTCGCCACCCGTTCGGCAACTCGCCGCCTTCTTTCCCCCTTTCAGGGCTCGACGTGTTTTGGGATGCGTGACCCAAGGCGGCGTCGTTGCGCTTCTTGCCCTGGGCTGGTTTGTTGCGCCCCGATGGGGCTGGGGATTCTTTTGTAGCAGCCGAGGTAACGAGGCTCTGACTTTCTTTGCCCGCGCGTGATCCAGCCGATGAAAATTTGAGCCTCCACACGTCGGCTGCTACGGAGGTTTTCGAAGATGGCACGGATTTCTTTTTCATATCCGGGTCATCCGCGTAATCCGCGGTTCTCCTTCAGGGCTTTCCGCGACTCCAGTTGGTGACGGGTTTTCTCCAACTCGGCGGCGAGGAGTTTTTCGTTCGGTAGCATCATCTGGTATTCGCGGGCGAGCACTTTGCTGCCGAGATTTTCGAGGGCGTATCTGGCGACAGATTCATCTTTCTCGGCGCAGAGGATGAGGCCGACGGGCGGGTTCTCGCCCTCATGGGTCCAGTGTTCGCGGGCGTAATTCAGATAGAGGTGCATCTGACCGGCATCGGCGTGGGTGAATTTGCCAAGCTTGAGGTCGATGACGACGAGGCAGCGCAAACGCCGGTGGAAGAACAGCAGATCAACCCGATACCATTCGCTGCCGATGCGCAGGCGGCGCTGGCGTCCGATGAAGGCGAAGTCGCCGCCGAGTTCCATGAGGAAGGTCTCCAGATGGCGGATGAGGGCGTCCTCGAGATCGGTTTCTGAGTATTCGTCGCGCAGATTCAGGAACTCGAGCACGAGCGGATCCCGTATTTCTTCGTCAGCGGTGATGGCATCCTCGGGCTGTGCTTTGGCCCCCTTGGTCAGCATGGCGGCTTTGTTTTTCGAAAGCAGCGCGCGTTCGTAGAACTGGCTGTCCATCTGCCGCTGGAGCTGGCGCACGGACCAGCCGCCACGCAGGGCTTCGGCATGATAAAACGCAAAGGCTTCGGGCGAGCGGCTCCGGCTGATCAGCAGGACGTAGTGCGACCACGGCAGCGGGAAGGCGCGGGCGAGGTCGGCGAGGTTGAATTGTGCAGACGGTGTCTGCATTTTCCGAGACGGCGTCTCGGAAATGTTCGACGGTGTCGGGCGAATTGCCGTTGTTTTAGATTTGGCAGACAGTGTCTGCGCAATTTGCGGCTCACGCGATTCGAGCGACGGTGTTGCTCCTTTCTCTCCCCCGAATATTCCGGACAGTGTCTGGAATATTGGTGTCGCATCGGACCCGCCCGTCAATTTTCCGGACGCTGTCTGGAAGATCTGTGCAGAAGCCAGATAAAACTTCCGCATCAGGAAAAGATTGCTCTTCCCAAAGCCCTTGCCGAAGCGGGCCGTCAAGTCATCGGCCAGACGCAACAAAAGCGAATCGCCATAGCCCGCCCGCTTTTCACCGCCCTGCTCAAATTCCACAATGCGTCGGCCCACTTCCCAATAGGTCGCGGTCATGAACGCATTGACCGTGCGCACACTGGCACGCCGCGCGGCGTCGAGCAATTCACTGACGCCGCTGACCAAACCGGAGTATCCGCCGCCAGTGGCGGGCGAAGCCCTTCTGCCTTTTTTGGTGGGCTGGCTCATCGCGTGGTCATGGTTGTGAGCATAAAAAACCCGCCACATTTGAGCTTGGTTTGCACCAGAGGCTTGGCGGGTATGCTGTCGAAATGATAGCAAAGGCGGGAATTTTGTCCATGCCCGAGGACGGTTTTAATCATGGCGGACTCGCCACAATTAAAATCTCCGCGTTCGCGACTGTTGGAAAGCGCGAGTTTCATGCTGCGAGCACCTCATTGAGTTCATCGAGCAGCTTGGGCAAGTGCTCGCCGAAGAGTTGATGCGCTTTGCCCAAGCCGCCGCGCTGGTTGAACGGCGACAGTTCCAAATCCTCCGGCTCAATGCTGATGGCGGTGGCGATGTGGTCGCGAATCAGATTCAACCACGCGAGCTGCTCGGAGTTGAAGACATTGCCCTTCGACACGAGCCACGCATCAAAGCGCTCCTGCACGGAATCCGCGAAAGGTTTCAAGACGGGCTGCTGCTGCAACGCGAAACGAACGAGAGAGACAAGATCGGCGAAGCGTCCGGCCTGCGTGCGGCCCTTCACCTTCGCGGGCGCAGTCGAGGCGAACGCATTCCAGAGATTATCCTCGGTCCATGACGCGTGATTCTCGCGCAGCTTCTTTTCCAGCTCCTTGAGCATGGGCTCGGTGAGACGCTGCTGATAAGGGCGGCTGTAAAGAATTTGCAGCGCGGTGATCTCGGCCTTGTGCTGCTCGATGTAGTCCCGGAACGTGGTCGCCGTCTGCACGGCAGTTTGCGCGGTCTGGCTCCCTGCTCCGGCATAAAGCAGCGTGTCCTGCGAGATGACATCAATGGTCTGTTCGGCGGCCTGATGAATCTTCTTCAACAGGTTCCGCAGCTCCGGATTGCTGGCGAGCGGGGCGAGGGCTTCCTTGCTGCGGAGTTCGCGCACCTCACGGATGTCCTTTTCCGTAGGCTCGAAGTATTCAGGCTTCCCCTGCTTCGCCTGGGCAAGAATGGCATCGGCATCAATGGCATCAAGGAGGCCACGGGAAATCTGCGCCAGTGTGCGGCCCTTCGCAGTCTTCACCACTTCCTTGGCCAGTTCTTCGTCGAAGCGTAGCTCCAAACGAATGAGCCGGGTGGCGAGGGATTCCAGCGCGGCGACTTCAGTATTGCCGAGCGCGGTGGCATCCAGCAGTTTCTCGAACGTGACGGTGGGCTTGCCCTCCAGCGGACGGGTTTCCGTTTTGCAGCGCTCGCAGACACCGACGGCATCCACGATGACAAAGCGCGTCTTGCGCTTCACGCCGGGATTCACGTTCTCCATCTCCGTTTCCGAGACCACGCGCACGCCGCGGCCCTTCATCTGGTCGAAGAAGTTCTTCGAGGCGACGGAGCGCATGAAGAAGACGATCTCCAGCGGCTTGATGTCCGTGCCGGTGGCGATCATGTCCACCGTGACGGCGATGCGCGGGAAGTAGCTGTTGCGAAAGGCGGCGATGAGGGCCTTGGGCGTCTCGCCGGTGGTCTTGTAAGTGATCTTCTTGCAGAAGTCATTTCCCTTGCCGAACACCTCGCGACAGATGCGCACGATGTCGTCTGCGTGGGAATCGTCCTTCGCGAAGATGAGCGTCTTCGGCACATCGGCGCGTCCGGGGAAAATCTCAGTGAAGACCTTGTCACGGAATGCGGTGAGCACGGTGCGAATCTGGTCCACGGCGACAACTTCGCGATCCAGCGCCTTGGCATCGTAGGCCAGCACTTCGTCGAGCTGCTCCCAGCGGACCTTGCGTGTCTGCCGGTCGCGCTTGTCCACATAGTAACCGGCATCAACACTTGAACCAGCGGCGGTGATCTGCGTTTTAATCTCGAACACGTCGCAGCCGACGTTCACGCCATCGGCCACGGCCTTTTCATGGTTGTATTCCATGACGAGGTTTTGCTTGAAGAAACCGAAGGTCTGCTTGGATGGCGTGGCGGTGAGGCCGATGAGCGAAGCGTCGAAGTATTCCAGCACCTGACGCCAAAGATTGTAAATCGAGCGGTGGCACTCGTCGGTGACGATGAAGTCAAATTCCTCGATGGGAAACGCGGGGTTATATTCCACGGGCACGGGTTCCTTGAAAAGAGCCTCGGCGGATTCGATGGGCAGGTCGTCGAGATCGGGTGCGGTCACCTTCTCGCCCTTCAACATGGAGAACACGCGCTGAATGGTGCCGATGACCACTCGGGCGGAAGTGTCGAGCGTGTTGCTGGTGAGATGCTGGACGATGTATTCCTCGGTGAACTTGTATTGGTTCACCGGCGAAACGAACTGTTGGAATTCCTTGAGCGTCTGCTCGCCCAGGTTCCCGCGATCCACGAGGAAGAGGATGCGCTTTGCCCCGCCATACTTCACGAGGCGGTAAATGAAGTTCACCGCCGTGAAGGTCTTGCCCGAGCCAGTCGCCATCTGGATGAGCGCACGCGGTTTGCCCGCAGCAAAGGACACCTCAAGATTGTGGATTGCGTCTATTTGCGCGGGCCAGAGTTTCGTCGTGATGAGGGGCGGGAATTCACGAAGCCGCTTCGCGAGTTGCTTCTCCTGTTGCACCCAGGCGAGAAGTGTCTCCGGTCGATGAAACGCGAAGACGTGCCGGCTGCGCGGCTCGGGGTCGAGGCGGTTCGTGAAGAAAGTTTCCGTGCCGGTGGTCTCGTAGCAGAACGGCAGCGGCGAATGCCAGTGCGGCAGGCCGAAGGGAACGCCGGTGACATATTTCCCCGACTGCTCCTCCACCCCGGAGAGCGTGTGGCCTTCGGGCTTGGCCTCGACAGTGCCAATGGCCTTGCCATCCACAAAAAGCGTGTAATCCGGCTCGCCTTTCTTGAAGCTCAGTTCCTCGACAGCAACGCCGCGCTGCGCAGAGAGATTGACGGCATCCTTCGACTGGACAGTCCACCCTGATGCCTCAAGCATCCGGTCGATGTTCTGACGAGCGATCTGTTCAGGCGTTTTCGGCATAAGCCAGTGGAACTAGAGCGCATCGCATGTCCTATTCAACGGGACATGCGATTTTTGTGCGCACCACGTCCGCCCGGGCCGTCTCGTTCATTAACGGGAGGAAGGCGTTTCGCGCAAAACCCATACGTGCCGGATGGCCTTGGGGCTTTGTGCGGGAACACCGTCATGGACGCGGAGCGAAATCCATCAGCACGGAGGGGGCCTGCGTGAAGTGTGCGCCCTAGCGCGAAAGCGTAATGCTGGTGCCCTTGGTGCTGCAAATCTGCGGCAGGAGGTGGCGCGGATGGTCCTGACTGGTCGGATCGGGCAGTCGCCCAGGTGACAACGGAACGGGGCGTGCGGTGCGCCGTGCAGCCATGATGATCCACAAGTTGGCCGCTGGACGTTGAGATATACAATTTCCGCTCGCATTTACGTCTTAAATGCGTAAGATAGTTGCCATGAGCATGACCACAATGACTCCAACGCTTGCCCGGGTGAATCTCTCCAAGCTGCTTCGGCGCGCCCTTAAAGGCGAGGACATCGGCATTGTCATGGAAGGCAAGATCATCGCCTTGCGACCGGTCACGGTGGAATCCACGGACTACGCCATGCGGGAGTATGGAGCGACGGAAACCGAACTGATAAACTTCGAGAAGCGCATTCATGGGAAAATCGAAAAAGACCGAAAAGCCGGAAAGCTCCACCACTTCACCGGGAACATCGAAGACCTTGTTGCGCGTAAGAGTCGAAGATGATCTGCTCGAAGACCTGCTCCACCGCTCCAAGGAAGATCGGAAGGTAATCGGCGAGGCGATGAATGCCGTCCTGGCTGGCTGGGGCAAGCCCCATGTGCATTCCGGCATCGGCATCCGTCGTCTTACCAAGACAATTTATGAATGCCGCGTCGGACTCGACCAGCGCCTGGCCTTCGTCTTCATCGCCACTCCGCCCGAACTCGTGTTCTTCTTTATCGGCAACCACGACGAGATTCAGAAGATGGTCCGCTCGGCGGATTGATCAGAAAGATGGCTCCTGAGGTAGGGATCGAACCTACGACATGGTGGTTAACAGCCACCCGCTCTACCGCTGAGCTACTCAGGAAACGAGCGTGGAGGATACTGTCGCGACGCTTCTGCGCAAGAGAAAATCGTCTATTGCACGAACTGCATGCGATACCAGAGCCAGATCAGAACTTTGGAGGTGATAGCGTGATTCGTAAAAAAACCCTTCACTTCGCCGCATGCAAAAACTGCATCAACCCGTTCAAAAACATCTCCACGGCAATCGCCGTCAGCAACAGGCCCATGAGCCGCTGCATCGCTTCCGCCCCACGCTCGCCCACCAGTTTCACAATTCGATGACCCATCAGCAGCACTGCTGCGGTCACACCCATCGCCAGCACCAGGGCAAACCCGGCTTGCAATGGACTGAGTGATTCCTTGGTGCCCAGCAAGATCACCGTTCCCAGCGCGGAAGGACCCGCGAGAAAGGGCACGGCAATGGGCACAATGAAGGGTTCACCCTGCGGCAAGCCACTAAACACGTTCTCCGATGATTCAAACACCATCCGCAGTGCGATGAGGAACAAAATAATTGCGCCAGCGATGCCAACTGAGCTTTGCGATAAACCAAGTAGTTGGAGAAATCTCCCGCCCACTCCGAGAAACAGCAGCAACAACAACAAAGCGAACGCGCACTCCCTGAGAATCACCCGCGACCTTCGCGCGGGGTCCACATTGCGCATCATGGCCATCATCACCGGCACGTTCCCGATCGGATCGAGCACAAGCAGCAGCAATATGAAGGCGCTGAGCCAGGCAGGTGTGTGCATAATGAAAATGTTCAGGGACTCAAGCGGCAACGCTGCCATTCGACGCCGCGACGCTCAAAGTGTATCCGGTCATGCAAGCGGCTCGGCCTCCCCTGCCAGAATTCCATCTCATCGGGCGAGAGCACATAGCCACCCCAGTTCGGCGGGAGAGGAACTTTGCCCTCCGGATAATGCGCCATCAGTTCTCGCTCGCGATTTTCCAACCAGGCCCGGTCCGGAATGCGCTCGCTCTGCTCGCTGACCCAGGCGCCAATCTGGCTGCCATAGGGCCTGCTTTGAAAATAGGCGTCGGATTCCTCGCGGCTTAGCAGACTCACGCTGCCGCGCAAACAGACCTGGCGCTCCCGCTCTTTCCACAAGATCGTGAGCGCGGCCTTCGGATTGACGGCGAGTTCGCGACCCTTGCGACTCCGATAGTTCGTGAAGAAGGAGAAGCCACGAGCATCAAAACCTTTCAGCAGCACCGTGCGCGAAGATGGTTGCCCGTCCGCTGAAACGGTTGCCAGCGTCATGGCGTTCGGCTCCACCACGCCGGCAGCGATGGCATCATCCAGCCACAGCTTGAAGAGCACGAACGGATCCTCCGGTAGCGTCTCCTCGTCCAGCGCGCCTTTCTCGTAATTCAGCCGCAGGTCCGCGAGATTCGGTTTGCCAGAAGGCGGGCTTGATGGATAGAAGACGGACATCCATGTTATCTAACACATGAGCGAAGTTGTTGCAGGTGTTCTTTCCAGCCTTGAGCGGGTGCTGCTGGACGCGGGCACGATCCAGCGTCGGGTGGCTGAGATGGCGCGCGAGATCGAACGTGACTTCGCCGGTGGCGAACTAAGCGTGGTGACGCTGATGGATGGCGCACTGTTCTTCGTGGCGGATCTGCTGCGCTCCATCGATCTGCCGGTGCGGCTGCACACGCTCACGGTCAGCAGTTATCACGGCGGAACGGGTTCCACCGGTCGCGTGCAGATGGCGCAGACACTGCCCTTTGATCTTACCACGCGCCATGTGTTACTGATCGACGACATCCTCGACACCGGTCTGACTCTGGCAACCGTGCGCGAGCGCATCCTTGCGGAATGCAAACCGGACACACTGCGAGTGGCAGTGCTCCTGAGCAAACGACGCCAGCGCGAGCGCGAAGTGCCATTGGATTACGCAGGCTTCGAGATTGATGATGAATTCGTGGTCGGCTACGGCATGGACTATCAAGGTCACTACCGCAACCTACCCTGCATCGGCATCCTCAACCCCGGACGCCTGTCCCAGCCATGACTGTGCGCGTGTTGTTTTTTTCCGTTCTGCGTGATGTCACCGGCACCGGTGAAATTGAATTGGAAACGAAACTGGACTCGCGAGTGAGTGACATTCTCGACCAATTGATTTTACGATGGCCGAAGTTGAAAGACTGGGAAGCAAGCCTACTGGTTGCGGTCGATCAGACCTACGTGAGACGCGATGCCCAAGTGCATGCGGGAGCGGAAGTTGCCATCATGCCGCCGGTGCAAGGAGGATGAACAGATTAAGAATCAAGACATCCTTCATCATTTAGATGCTATCTCCCTGCCCCTTCCTTCTGCCGCAGGAGCGTGTGTTTACTCATTACGACATTCACACGCTCGGCTCGGACCGGAGCAAAACTTTCTACGATACCGCGCTGAACTACGCGCAGTCGCTCTGGCTGGCGGGCTTTCCAGCCAAGGCGCTGCTGCTGATCAGTCGCTCTCTCTCGTGCAACCTTCCCGATGTCCGTCTGAACGGTGATGCAAAACCTTACCACGCTGTTGCGTGGATTTTGCAATGCCGGCCGGATGGTCGCTTCATCGGAAACCCGCGCCGGCACTTTCAGCATCTGGCCACGCGCATGGTGGAACCGCACAAGGAACTCCGCACCTGGCGCGCGTGGGCTTGTTGGTATCTGGCCAAGCAGGTTCTCAGTGAAATGGAATTCGCGCCAGACCTCGAGCAAGTGCGAAAGGAACTCTTGATCAAACCTCGCCGCGCAGACATCGCACAACATCTCGCGCGCCTCAGCCCTTCTGATGATCTTGAAGCTTGGGAGTCTGCATTATCTTGGGCTGTAAAGCATCCTGTTCTGCCGGTGGGAAAAATCAGCATCGTGCCGGCTGGTGATGCAGATGTTGAGGAAATATCCCGGCTGGCCCATGCGATCTGGCCCGAGGTTTATCCATCCATCATCAGCACGGCACAGATCGATTACATGCTGGACAAGAGTTACTCGCCCCAAGCCCTGAAACATGACATCACGACGCGCGGCGTGCATTACGCGCTCATCCGCGAAGAATCGGAATACATCGGCTACGTCGCGTGGCAAGCCCTCCCAACGACAGGCTGCGCATTCCTGCACAAGCTTTATCTGCTGCCGCAGCGCCACGGACAAGGCATCGGCGCGCAAACCCTTCACTGGGTAGAGGATGCCGCGCGCGCGCAGGGACTTTCCCGCATCAACCTGCGCGTGAACCGGCTGAACTCACGCGCGATCCGCTCCTATGTGCGGGCCGGATTTCATTTTGATTCCGAAATGTGCACCGCCATCGGCGGAGGCTTCGTCATGGACGACTACATCATGACCAAGCCGATCACTTCTGCGTAAGGCGGTTCATCAGAAAGGCGAGCTTCTCTGAAGTCATACCCACCAATTCAGGACTGGGATGACCGTCCGAGTTCGCCCAGTGACGTTGCAAAACTTCGAGCACAGTCCCCAGTTTTGAGATGGTATCACTTGCCCGGGTGGATTCACCAAGCTTGTCATAGCGCGCTTTGAGGCTGTTCAGCAGGGGCACGGAGCCAATGCAGAGAGTCTTGTTCACAATCTCCTCGTCATTCGTGACAATGGCGGTCGTGATTTCAAAAAGGCGCATCCACATGCCGAGTTCAACCAATGACGCGAGATCCTCATCACGCTGGTCGTTGAGCAGGCTCTCGATTAACGCCTGCGATTCGGAGACAAGTTGGCGAACTGCAGGCCAGTCCTCCCGTTCAGCCGCTTTCGCCGCAGCGAGAAACCCGGGCGTCACCTTTTCTCCCATGCCGAGCACGCGGCAATAGTTGATCAAATCCTGGTTTGTATTCTTAAACTGCTGGCTGTCACTGGCCTTCTGGGCGAGACACGAATCACCCACCAAAGCGCCAAGCATGAATGCCACGCGCAGCCGATCTGACGGAGTTGCGGGCGGAGCTTCGCGATAAAATTGCCGCCAGCGCGCCTTGGCTTGCTTGCCTACATTGTCGAGAAAATCTCCGGGTGTCAGGGCCAGATTGGGCCCAGAGGGAGGCGACGATTCCTGCGCGAACGCCAGGTTGCCGCACAGCGCCAGCGCGATGATCACCGCTAGGAAGAGTTCGCGCATCACTCGACAGTTACGCTCTTGGCAAGGTTGCGCGGCTTGTCCACATCGCAGCCGCGTTCCACGGCCAGATGGTAGGCCAGCAATTGCAACGGAATCACAGTGAGCAAGGGGCTGAGAATGGACGGGCACGAAGGTATGTAGATGACATCATCGGCGATTCGTTCAAGTTTAGTCTGTCCCTCGGTCGTAATAGCAATCACAGGTCCCTTGCGCGCCTTGACTTCCTCGATGTTGCTGACGTTTTTGTCGAAAACTGCGTCATCGGGCGCTATGAAGACACTCGGAAGTTCGGGTTTCACCAGCGCAATGATGCCATGCTTCAGCTCCGCGCTCGGATGACCGCTGGCGTAAATATAGCTGATCTCTTTCATCTTGAGCGCACCTTCCATCGCGACCGGATAGTTGATCTGCCGGCCCATAAAAAGCATGCCTTCAGAGTGAACATATTTCTTGGCAATTTCGCGGATGTGGTCGGTCTGCTGGAGAATGGATGCGATCTTGTCCGGCAGCGACTCCAGTTCGTCGATCATCTCCAGTCCGTCCGTTGTGGAAAGATGTCTGATGCGGCCGAACAGCAGGCTCAACAGCGTGAGCACAGCCACCTGCGAGGTGAAACTCTTGGTCGCCGCCACGCCGATCTCGGGACCGGCGTGCATGTAAATGCCACCGTCGGTCTCACGCGCAATCGTGCTGGCAATATTGTTCACCACACCCAGAACGCGCAAGCCCTTGCGCTTGGCCTCGCGCAATGCGGCCAGAGTGTCGATGGTCTCGCCGCTTTGACTGATGACAAACTGCAACGTATTCTTGTCCGTAGGAACATTGCGGTAGCGAAACTCACTGGCAAATTCCACTTCGGTAGGAATGCGCGCGAGCGACTCCATGAGATACTCGCCCACCATGCCCGCATGATACGCCGAGCCGCAGCCACTGAAGATGATGCGTTCAGTGTCCCTGAGTTCGCGCGGGGTCATATGCAGGCCGCCGAGAACCGCTGTAGCCTCCTCGCGCGACAGACGCCCGCGGATAGCGTTGCGCAGCGAAGTCGGCTGCTCATAAATCTCCTTGAGCATGTAGTGCGGGAATTCCCCCTTCTCCGCCTCCGCCTCGGTGAAATCCACGTGGCTTACGTGCACGTGAGCGTTGCCGCCTTCAAGCGACTTCACCTCGAAACCGTCGCGTCGCAGCGTGACGATGTCGTAGTCGTTCAGATAAATCACCTCGCGTGTATGCGCCACGATCGCTGACACATCGCTCGCGAGAAAATGTTCACCCTCGCCAAGGCCAACCACGAGCGGACTTCCCAGGCGCGCGCCTACGATCACATCCGGCGCATCGACGTGCATCACTGCGATGCCGTAGGTCCCTTTGACACGTGACAGCGCGCGCTGCACGGCCGACGAAAGCCGCAGCGCGGCATCCTTCTCGTCTGACAGATCATAGTAGTGCCCCACGAGATGAGCCAGCACCTCCGTGTCGGTTTCAGAGGTAAATGTATGACCCTCCGCCATCAATCCGTCACGCAGCGTGATGTAATTCTCAATCACACCATTGTGCACCAGCGCCAGTTTGCCCGACTGGTCGCGATGCGGGTGCGCATTCTCGTCGGTGGGCGCACCGTGAGTCGCCCATCGCGTATGGCTGATGCCGGTGTCGCCCATAGGCTGCAGTTCCGAGACCAGTTGCCGCAGATTTTCAATACGACCCGCGCGGCGCAGGATTTCTAGGTGGTCTCCGGCATTCAGCGCCATCCCCGCGGAATCGTAGCCGCGATATTCCAAGCGCCGCAATCCATCGAGGAGAATGGGGCTCGCCTGTCGTTTGCCGATATATCCTACGATGCCACACATGAGTCGTTGAGGTTTTTTTGGAAGATGTTGAGAACTTGCAGCCTAGCCTTTGTTCAACATACACGCAATCGACGTATGCGAGGAGCACGCTTTGATCTGCGCTCATCAGCAAGTCTGACCGATGTGCTTCTGCCATTCCTTGAAGCACTCGATGAAACCCGAGGCAAAATCACCAGGTCGTGCGGCGATCCAATCCTGAACCTGTGCCGGCCTGAAAAAGCCTCCGCATGCAATCTCATCTGGCGCAAAATGCATCGGGCCGTTGTGTTGCGCGCGGTGCAGTTCGACAAACTCCCATCCGGTGCGCTCCGTGGCGGGTATTTCCGCGATGCACTCCGACGCAGCCTCAATGCCCAGTTCTTCTTTCAACTCTCGCGCAGCGGCGGTGGCATAAGTTTCTCCGACATCGAGATGCCCAGCGGCACTGGAATCCCAGCCGAGCGGATGCACGTCTTTCAAATGTGAGCGCTGCTGCAGCCAGAGTTCGCCATGTTTGTTGAACACGAACACATGCACCGCACGATGGCGGAGTCCCTTCGCGTGAACTTCGCCACGCGGCGCCTGCCCGATGACCCGGTTATTTTCATCCACGACGTCGAACATCTCCGTAGCGCGTTGGCCGCGATCTTCGTCATGACGACCTTCGTAATGCCTCGTCAGCGCCACCCATTCTGCGAGCGACAACTCTTCCGCCCGTAGTGTCGCCTGCTTCCCGAGCGCCGTCACCAGCGCATCCCATCCATCGGGAGCTGGAGGCAGAAGCTTCTTCATCTGCTTGCGCCGCTGAGAGAAACCACTGCGCACCAGGCGGTCAAAAAGCATCCGGTCAAACACCGGGAGCGATCCCGCAGACCGCGGAGTCAGTCGGATGACTGCGGAATCAACCCGCGGTCGGGGTTTAAATGCGGACGGAGGTATCACTCGCAGCACCTCCACCTGCCAATTCTGCTGCACCAATAAACTCAGCGCACCAAAGCTTTCGTCACCGCATTTCGCGGCGAGACGGTCACAAACTTCCTTCTGAAGCATGAACACCGCCTCGCCCACCGGCGTGGGTGGCGAAAGAAAATGCCGCAAGATCGGCTGGCCCATCGAGTAGGGCAGATTGCCGATCGCCTTCACGGGACCACACGCGAACAGTGATCGCATATCGTAGCGCGTGGCATCACCGTGCCAGAGTTCGACATCATCGCGCTTCTCAAACTGAAAACGCAGGGCGTCGGCCAGCGCATCGTCCTTCTCAATCAACAGCAGCTTCCCGGCCCGCCCGGCGAGATGTTTGGTAAGCGCACCGTAGCCTGGCCCGATCTCGATCACCAGCGGCGCTCCGTCGGGCTGAATCTGGTCGGCGATCCAGCGTGAGATTCCTTCGTCGAGTAAAAAATTCTGGCCGAGACTTTTCTTGGGAACGAACTGCATGTGACGAGAGCATGGCCCATGTGCTCTATTGAAGCAACCAAACGACAACTTCTGGATCGCGCGGGCTCTGAGGTGCCCTTAGGCCAGGTTCTCGGGACGACCGTTTTACTCCGGAGTATGACTCGGGCTGAATATTAACTCCCCGGACCTACGGCGCCTGCGGTGGTGGCGTCGGCGGGGCAACGGGAAACACTGGCGGAACTGTGGCCTCCTGCACCTTCTTCGCGGCTTCCTCCGCTGCCTTGTCCTTGGGACTGTCACATGCTGCCAATCCGAGGGCGAGGCATCCGATGATGATGAGTTGTGGGTAGAGTTTCATGAAGCCAAATTCTGTCCATTCACACAACGATATACAACAAAAAATGAAAAACCTTTCTGGCATCATAAGCCCCGGCTTGAGACCAACAGCTTTTGCGGCATGGTAACCGGATGCTTCCGTGGCTCACACCGGACCGATTTCCGCTTTATCTCGCCCCCATGGCGGGCGTTACAGACATGGTCTTCCGCAGCCTCTGCAAGGAGCTCGGGGCCGACGTGATGGTGACGGAATTCGTCTCTGCGGAGGGAATCATGCAGGCGGACGGCCGCACCCGCAAATACACGGAGTTCGACGACATCCAGCGGCCTCTGGGCGTGCAACTCTTCGGTGCCGATGGCGCGCGCATGGGCGAGGCTGCGCGTAAAATCGCCGACTGGAAGCAACCCGACTTCATCGACATCAACTTCGGCTGTCCCGTAAATAAAGTGGTCGCGAAAAATGGCGGCTCCTCGTTGTTAAAAGACTGCCCGCTGCTCGCCAGTGTCGCTTTGGAACTAGTGAAAGCATCGCCCGTTCCCGTGACCGCAAAGATGCGCATCGGCTGGGACCATGATCACATCAACGCCGTCGAAGTCGCGCGCATCCTCGAGGACTCCGGCATTCAGGCCATCGCCGTGCATGGCCGCACGCGCTCGCAAGGTTACACCGGACAGGCTGACTGGGACGTGATCGCGCAAGTGGCCAACGCGGTGAAAATCCCCGTTATCGGCAATGGTGACCTCGCCACCGGTGCGGACATCGAGTCGCGCAAGAAAACTTCCCGCATCCGCGGCGTCATGATCGGCCGTGCCGCGATGCACAATCCCTGGGTCTTTCTTGAGGCCAAGCATTTCCTCCAAACTGGAATGCATCTCCCGCCCGCGACTGCGGAGCAACGCTTCACCTTCATGATCCGCCACTGCCGACTCGCGCAGGAAAGCACCCGCTGGGGCGCGACCGAGCTTCAAATCATGCGGGCCATGCGGAATCGACTCATGTCCTACACACAGGGACTACCCGGCAGCAAACACCTGCGCGTGCGCTTCTGCAAAATTGAAAGCGTTACGGAATTAGAAGACATCGCCGCCGAGTATCTCAGACAAAAGGCCCTGCCGGAAGCAGCTTGAAGCTGTGAACTGGCAGAGACAACCCTTTGTGATGTAGCTGCAATGCCTCCAAACCGAAATGGAAGCAATCCGCTTCCGGCTCCAGAAACTGCATAAGCAAAGTTCGCTATTCCCGTTTGCAATTTACCGCACGGCATGAAAACATCATGGGCTTCAACATTCTGAAATCCGCAATCCCAAATCCAAAATAGCTATGGCCAGACCCGTCACCCTCTTCTCAGGCCAGTGGGCAGATTTGCCGCTGGAAGTCTTCTTGAAAAAAGCGAAGTCCTTCGGCTACGATGGCGTGGAACTCGGCTGCTGGGGCGACCACTTTGAAGTCGCCAAAGCGGATCAGAAGTATTGCGATGCCAAACGCGCGCTCCTCAAAAAACACGGCCTGCAATGCCATGCCATCAGCTCCCACCTCGTCGGCCAGGCGGTGTGCGACAACATTGACGCACGTCACAAGCAAATCCTGCCCGACTACATCTACGGCGACGGCGAACCGGAAGGCGTGCGCAAACGGGCGGCCGAGGAATTGAAAAAGACCGCACAGGCAGCAAAGCGTTTCGGCGTCAGCGTGGTCAACGGCTTCACGGGCTCCTCCATCTGGCATCTCGTTTACAGTTTTCCGCCGAATCTGCCCGACCAGATTGAGAACGGCTACAAGGATTTCGGCAAACGCTTTAAGCCCATTCTCGACGAGTTCAAAAAGCAGGGTGTCAAATTCGCGCTGGAAGTGCATCCGACGGAGATTGCGTTCGACATCGCCAGTGCCGCGCGCGCACTGAAGGCGGTGAAGAACCATCCTGCGTTTGGTTTCAATTATGATCCATCGCACTTCGGCTATCAGGGCGTGGACTATGTGGGCTTCATCCGGATGTTTCACGACCGCATTTTCCATGTTCACATGAAGGACGCCGCTTGGAACCTGGCGGGTGAAGCGGGCGTTTTTGGCGGGCATGTGGATTTTCACCAGCCGAACCGCTATTGGGATTTCAAATCCGTGGGCCGCGGCAACATCAACTTCGAGAAGATCATTCGCGCGTTGAATGACATCAACTACGGCGGCCCGCTCAGCGTGGAATGGGAAGACGGCGGCATGGATCGCGAGCACGGTGCGACAGAAAGCTGCGCGTTTGTGAGGAAACTGGACTTCCCGACGAGCAAGATCATCTTCGACGCACAATTCGCCGAGAAGTGAGACAGTTCTGGCGTGCGCTGACATGTCAGCGCTTTGGCATGTCGCGACATGTGAAAGCGGCGTCGTGCCGCCGCACTCCAAATGCAGAAATAAA
>JANNQW010000317.1:0-22211 GCA_031400955.1 Verrucomicrobiota bacterium | reverse complement strand
GTATTTTGTCGGCAGAAAACCGCTGCCCCACAGCTTCGCGCTGAGCGGCTGGTCGATCTGCCGCCGTGTGACCATGACGACAAAGCCCGGCAGATTTTGCGAAGCTCGGCTTTCCCGCATACCGCCAAGATCGTGGATGACCTCTGCTTCGTGAAGTCGATGAACTCGAACTCGGTGAACCACGATCCGGCGCAGACGTTCATCGCCACTGGTTCACCGACCGCCGGACGCCCGAGTATGGGAGCGTGGCTGCAATACGGACTCGGCCGGGCTTCGCAAAATCTGCCGGGCTTTGTCGTCATGGTCACACGGCGGCAGATCGACCAGCCGCTAAGCGCGAAGCTGTGGGGCAGCGGTTTTCTGCCGACAAAATACGAGGGCGTGCAGTTCCGCCCGTCGAGTGATGCAGTGCTGTATTTGAACAACCCGCCCGGAATCACGCGCGACACCACGCGGCGCACACTCGACGGCTTGCGTGAACTTCAGGCGGCGCAGCCGAAGGAGCTTTCCGGCGCAGCCACGGAACTTGATGCCCGGCTGGCGCAATACGAGATGGCCTATCACATGCAGGCTTCCATTCCAGAAGCGACCGACACCAGCAAGGAGCCCGCGAGCACGTTCGAGCTCTACGGCGCGGACGCGAAGACTCCCGGCACCTTCGCCTCAAACTGCGTGCTGGCGCGCCGTCTCGCCGAGCGCGGCGTGCGATTCATCAAGCTCTTCCATCCTGGCTGGGATCAGCACAGCAACATGGAACGGAATTTTCCAATCAGCGCGAAAGAAGTGGACCAGGCCTCCGCCGCGCTAATCACCGACTTGAAGCGACGCGACATGCTCAAGGACACGCTGGTCGTCTGGGGCGGCGAGTTCGGCCGCACCTGCTACCTGCAGGGCCGCTTCGGCAGCATGGGCCAGGGCGGACGCGATCATCATCCGAACTGCTTCACCTTCTGGCTGGCCGGCGGTGGCATCAAACCGGGAGTCACCTACGGCGAAACCGACGAACTCGGTTATGTCCTGACACGCGATCCGATGCACGTGCACGATCTTCATGCGACGATGCTTCATTTGTTAGGCATTGATCACGAGCGTTTCACTTTCCGTTTCCAAGGCCGCGACTTCAGGCTGACGGATGTGTTCGGCAAGGTGGTGCCGGCGATCCTGGCGTGAGGTGCTTAAAAAAGCAGCACGCAAGTCCCATCGTGAGTGTGTTTCAATCACCCGCCACGAAAACAAATCCGCGAAGGGACTCGCGGACTACTTTAAGCTGAATGTATCTCGCCGAAAGTCTCGCGCGCTCCATGACCAGCAACCGGACCTTTCCACGTTTGTGAACAATATCTTGCCGTGTCCGGCCAGCGATGGCTTAATCCGTCTCCGCATGCCCGGATCGCATGACGGAAGTCACCCACGATGCACATGAAAAACTTCACGGAATCCCTCCAGAAATCTTGGATCATGCTGCGCCCGGTGATTCCCTGGATTCTGGTTCTGGCCGCGCCCGCCATTTTATTTCATCTGATCGCCATCCATCAGGTGAACATCCCGTTCATGGACGACTGGATGTTCATGTATCAGTTCGAGAAGGTGCCCAACGGCTTCCTCTGGACGCTGGCCAAAGACGACGTGCATCTCACAATCCATGATTTTTTCCGTGTGCAAATGGAGCACCGGCTGGCCTTTGTGCGCTTGGTTATTCTCGCGCTGCACAAGCTCTGGCCGACAAATTACACAAACTGGATGTGGTTGAGCTGGGTGATCATGGTGCTGACCTACAATAACATCGCCATCCTGCTTCGCCGCACCACGGGCCTGACCTTTCGCGACTGGTGGCCGCTCCTGGCACTGGCGGGACTCGCGATCTTTTCGCCGCTGCAATACCGCGTCGTGCTTTGGGCCATGATGTTTCAAGTCGCCTTGCCCGCGTTTTTCCTCAGCGCCGCGCTGGTGGTGTTCACCAGCCGCTGGCCCACGTGGGTCAAATGGATCGTCGGCGTCATCTGCGCCAGTCTCGGCACCCAGACCATAGCTTCGGGCCTGCTCATCTGGGTGCTGCCGCTGCCACTCATTTTCTGGGGCGGCGCGATCGAAGGACGGCGGGCGCGCTGGATTTTCACAATCGCCTGGACGCTGGTGTTCGCGGTTACGGTGAAGCTTTATTTTACTGACCTCCTGAACGAAGAAGATCATGCTTTCAGCTATGGCACCCCCATTGGAGCCAAAGCGCTGGAACATGACACCAGCGCCTTCTTCAAGGAGCCGGGCCGCTCGATCCCCTATGTCATGCGCTTTCTCGGCAATCATCTGGGACGCGGCAATGGGTTTGCGCTGATGGATGCGGCGCTGTGGACGGGAGCGGCTTCGTTTGCGTTGTTCACCGCCGCCTTCGGTTATTTCTTGATGCACTTCCGACGCAAAGAACTACGGCATCGTCTCCTGCCCTGGCTCCTGTTTGGCTCCTACTCCATCGCCTGCGCCATGCTCGTCTGCATGGGCCGCCTTCATGCCTCGGCCAGCGGCGACAACGCCCTCGCGCCCCGCTACATCATCCATGCAGTGCCGCTGACCGTCTCGCTCATCGCGCTCGGGTGGCTGATCGGGCGGGACCTGCTGGATCGCAAGTCGCTCCCCCGTATGGCGACGATTCTTCCCTGTTCAGGCGCGGTGCTTATGGTCCTACTTCTGCTGCCCTGGCCTTACGGCATCCGCCTGATGGAAATGTGGGAATCCGCCCGTCTCCGGGGCGCTACCACCACGTTGTTTTTAAACACTTCATTTGCGGACAACATGGTGGACCATGTGCCCTGCAATCGCTATCTCGCTAAAAAGGCAAACAGCCTCGGGTTGCTGGAGCGGCCGATGCTCAGCAGCACCCGCCTCGATCAATTTAAAATCAATCAACAGAGCAACAGCACTCTCACAGCACAGTTGAGCGACCTGACCATTGAGAGGGACAGAAAAAATGACGCATACGTCTGCAAAGTACGTGGCCACGCCTTCCTCTCTGGCCGCACCCGGGTGGCCGATGGCATATTTTTTACCTACAAGAACAAGGCCGAGGGGCGCCACAAAATCTTCCACGTGGAGCAGGTTGCAGCCATGCCGACATTCCTTCTGGAAACGCTTTCACGCGACATCCAATTTGTCCACATCGGTGGTGATGCGGGCGATACTACCACGAGAAAACAGGAGTCCGTGAGCAAATTTGATGGCCAGTTCCCGCTCGACCTGCTCCCGGAAGGCCGAACCGAAGTTTTCGCCTGGGCTTTCGATTACCGGCAAAAACTGGTGCGCCCGATCATCGGCCGATACCGAATCGATACGGAAAAAAGGACTGCATTCCTTTTGAAAGAAGCGCAAAGCGATGACAACCGCGGAAAAAATGAATAAAAAACATTACCAGAGACGGCAGAATGCTAATCCGATGATGCCGGTGACCGGTCAATCTCCTCGTGCAAATGCCAGACTGCGCTTCATGAAACTTGCTCTCGTCATTTCATTACCTCTGCTGGTCAGCACCATCTCCCCAGCGCAAATTCCCATCATCCCCTCGACCCCCGTCGAACAAACACAGGTGCCCGTGTTTGCCGAATTCAAAGAAGCGGCGGGAGTGCAGACCATCGAACATGGCCAGCCACTGGCGAACTTCCGGTTGCGCTTTGAGTATCAAATGCCGAACGGAAGCGCGCTATCGGTTCGCTTGAATCCTAAACGCACACTTGCACTCAAGGGCGGCCAAGGCTGGCAGACGCTCGATTTGCAATATGAGCAACTGCGCGGGAAGCCGGCGTCGTTCAGCGCCACGGAGAATGGCAAGGCCATTGCTAATGGCGAGGTGATTGTGGATACCGCAGCGTCGATGCCGGATCAGGACAAGGTGAAGCTGAATCGTGATTTCACGTTGATGGTGAGCTTCACCACCAAGGGCAATGGTTCATTGCTCACCAAGTGTCGCACAGCGAAGTGGGGACCGGATGCACGGATGCTTGGCGTGAGCGATGGCAAGTTGTTCTACGACATCGGCTTGCTCGGCGCAGTCAATGGCGCAACGAAAGACCTCACCGATGGCAAATCTCACACAGCCGTCGTGCGCTCCCAGGACGGACAAGTGGCCTTGTTTGTCGATGGCAAAATGGATGGTTCAAGCGAAAAACGCATGAAGCCAGATCAATCAAAGCGCCCGCTGCACACGGGTCTTGGACCGAATAATTTCATCGGCGACCTGAAGGACGGCCAGGTGGAAAACCTGCGCTACTGGGAGCGTGCCCTGAGCGATGACGAGGCGAAACTGCTCAGCTCAGGCAAGGCAGATGCGGTGAACACGCCCATCGTCAATTGGACGCAGCACGCAGCTATCGCGACGTTTCCCAATGGCATTCCCGGGTTGCCAACGAAGATCGCGCTCATCGCCAGCGGTGGCGCGCAGATTCGCCACGCGTGGGTCCAAGCTCTGGGAGAAGCAGATCATACGAAGATCATCTCGCACTTGAGCGAAGATTCGCTCGCGGAAGGCGGCAAGATTTACAACACGCTCTGCATCACCTGCCACGGCTCGATGACACAAGAGGGTTCCATGCCCACCTCGCGGCACTTCCAGCGCGAGCCATTCAAAAACGGCAACGATCCCTTCCGCCAGTTCCAGACGCTCACCCAAGGCTACAGCCTGATGATGCCCATGCCGATGTTCACACCGGAACAACGCTATGCCGTGCTGCACTACATTCGCGAAACCTTCGTCGCGCCGCACAACAAGGGCGAGCTGTTCAAGATCGACGATGCCTATCTCACATCACTCCCGCTGGGCATGCGCACCCTGGAAAAACAAAAGCAGGGCGAAGATCCCTCGCGCCAGTTTGAAAAGATGAACTTCGGTCCAGTGCTCGACTGGACGTATCAAATCACGCCCAACAACATCGCCTATAAGGGCATCGCGATTCGCCTCGATGCCGGCGAAGGCGGCATCTCGAAGGGACGCGCGTGGATGATCTACGATCACGACACCATGCGCGTAGCCACGGCTATGACGGGCAGCTTTATCGACTGGAAGGGCGTGGCCTTCGATGGCTCGCACAACTCGCATACGAGCCTAACGGGTGAACGCTTGTTCACCAATCCCGTCGGCCCCGGCTGGGCCAATCCCGTGAGCGGCTCGTGGGAAGACACGCGCTTTGTCGGTCGCGATGGCAAGCGCTATGGCCCGTTGCCGCGCGAGTGGATGCAATACAAGGGCATGTATCTCCACGGCCAGCGCGTGATCCAAAGCTACGTTATCGGCGACGCCACGGTGCTCGATGCCCCGGAGATGATCGACTACGGCCAGCACCCGGTTTTTGTGCGCACGTTGAACATCGGCAAGTCATCACATGAGTTGAAGCTACGCATCGCACCTCGTAGTGATGGCGTCTCGCCCTCACTCAGTTTGGAAAAGCGTGAGGGCATGACGCCCTCGCTGCGGGAAGATGCAGACTTCCAAATCCTCGTCATCCCGGCCAACGCAACACCGGTAAATCTTCGCCTGGCCGTGTCCAAAGGCATCGATGCCGCCTCGCTCGATGCACTCGCAAAAGGCGCGCAACTGCCGCTCGATCTCAGCACGCTCACGCGCGGCGGCCCTATACGCTGGCCGCAAATCGTCACCACAAGAGGCATCAGCGGCAGTGACGAAGGCCCCTTTGCCACAGACATCATCACGCATCCCGAGAGCGCCGCGAATCCCTGGCAGAGCTGGATGCGGCTCACAGGCTTTGATTTTTTTGACGGCGGTGATCGTGCCGCCGTGTGCACCTGGATGGGCGATGTCTGGATCGTTGATGGCGTGGCGAACCAGCCGCTCGGCGAACTGAAATGGAAACGCATTGCGACCGGATTGTTTCAGCCTCTCGGCTTGAAGATCGTGAACGGCACCATCTTCGTGACCTGCCGCGATCAGATCGCAAAGCTGCACGATCTCAATGCCGATGGCGAGACCGACTTCATCGAATGCTTCAACAATGACCAGCAAGTCACCGAACACTTCCACGAATTTGCCATGGGTTTGCAGACCGATGCCCAGGGCAACTTTTATTATGCGAAGTCAGCGCGCCATGCCTTGCCCGCCATCGTCGCCCAGCACGGCACCCTGCTCCGGGTCAGCGCCGACGGCTCGCGCACGGACATCCTTGCCAACGGTTTCCGCGCCGCCAATGGCGTGTGCTTGAATCCCGACGGCACCTTCTTCGTCACCGACCAGGAAGGCCACTGGACTCCGAAGAACCGCATCAACTTCGTGCACGGCAAGGGACCGACCGAGTTCTATGGCAATCTCTTCGGCTACACTGACGTCACCGACAAAAGCAACGACGCCATGCAGCAGCCGCTGTGCTGGATCACAAACGCCTTCGACCGCTCGCCCTCCGAACTGCTCTGGGTGCCGCGCGATGCCAAATGGGGCGCGCTCAATGGTTCACTGCTCAATCTCTCGTATGGCTATGGAAAAATTTATACTGTGCCCTTTGAAGATGTGAAGGGCCAGCATCAAGGCGGCATGTGCGCACTGCCGATGCCGCAGTTCCCTACCGGCGTGATGCGCGGGCGCTTCAATCCCAAGGACGGCCAGTTCTACGGTTGCGGCATGTTCGCCTGGGCCGGCAATCAAAGCCAGCCCGGCGGTTTCTATCGCGTGCGCTCCACCGGGAAACCCGCGCTGCAACCCATCGGTCTGCACTTTGAAAAAGGCGTCGTGCGCGTGGACTTCAGCGATGCACTCGATGCCACCAGCGCCGAAGCCGCCCGTTACACCATCAAAGCTTGGAGCCTCAATCGCACCGCGAGCTACGGCAGTTCGCATGTCGATGAGCATTCGCTCGTTGTCGCGGGTGCCGAGTTGATTAATGCCAAGACCGTGAAGCTGTCCGTGCCGAAGCTGCACGAGACGATGGGCATCGAAGTGTCGTGCAAACTCAAGGGCACCGACGGCAAGAACACGGAGCGCGTCATTCATGGGACGATTCACAAGCTCTGATGGAATCGGAGTAATTTGCCTACGCTGCTCAAAAAATATCTGATAATTCAGAGCAAGCGAGTCGCTCGCCCTTCACCTTGCGATTCATCCTGCTTCACCACCAATACCGCACGGTGAGGGTGATCACCTTTTCTTCATCAGCTGCAAGGGCGCGCGGGATCGGCGCACAAGGTGCCGGCCGCAGCCAGCATGATGAGAGAAATCAGTTTTTTGTTCATGGCTTGGGATGGTTGGTAAACAACAATGCGGAGGTCGCTCATTTTTCTTTGGAAGCTGCCGTAAATTTCCTCCACGCCGCATCCGCGAAAGATGCGTCAGCCGCATCCGCGAAAAACACACCGCGACCGCCATGCGTTCGTGTCAGCACCACAAAACGATCCGGCCCGTCGAGTTTGAACACGCCCCGTGGTGCCTTGGCATCGAGCCGAGCCTTCTTGTAGCGATTGAGCATGGTCTGGCGCATCGCGCCAAAAAACGAATCCGCGGCGTTACTGTCCTGCCAGAATGTTTGCCAAGCCACATGGTCCCGCTGCTGGGCTGTCGAGGGATACACCAGAAGTCGGTCGCCGCGCCAGCCTGGGACGACATCTGCTGCCATCGGTTGCGGCAGATACTGTTTGAGCAAAAGAACCAGACTGATCGCACCGATCGTGTCATCCCATATTGGCGACAGTCCGCCCACGGTGACATCTGTCCAGCCGGTGGTATCCGTTTTGAACTGCTTTTCCGCGAGATAAAGTGACGGTTCCAACAGCTCGATCGAAGCCACCGGCGGACGATCATACGCGGCATTCACCTGCTCGAATTTACCCAGCCCGTGCAGGCTGCTAACAAAGTCCAAGCCCACACCGAACGCGGCTAGATCGCGCTCCCGAAGATACGCGGGAAGTGGAATCTCGCGCGACGGATCGTCGGGATCCTCGCCCACTCCGCCGCCGCCACCACTGCGCAGATGCGCCAGAGCATGACGCAAGCGCGTGAACGCAGCATCGCCTGCAATCAATCCCAGACGAGAAAGCCAGGCATCGGAATCCAGCGGCTTTCCATCCATCTTAAAAAGCTTGGTGCCGTGCTCGCGAAATAACTGCGCAAACGCCAGTCCCAGTGCGTTCTCCTTGGCATCGTCGCCTTCCGCCTGTTCCACCAGCGCGAGTGTTTCATCACCCGCATCATACCAGGCTCCGATCTGATGCGACCAAAACGCAGCGCGCAGGATAACCGTATCCACCGGCATCGGTATCGCACCGAGCGCCGCCAGCGCACGACCTTCACGCAGACCGTAATCACCGGGAAACTGATGAGTCAGCCAGTGAGTGATGCGTTGCAGCACTGCCTCGCGCGACATTTTCTCCGCGATCTGCGGCAGAGTTTGCAATTCCCTCATCCGCACCAGTTCGACGGCAATCCCGCTGTAATCGGGCGCCTCGTCATCAGGTTGCGGGATTGACGCAGACGGTGCCGCCAGAATCTCAGGCGCACCGACCGATTTATCTACCGCGGCATCCACTTCGCGCTGTATGCGCCGCAACACTGCCGGAAGTGGATTATCAGCCGTAACACCGCGATGTGACAGCCACCATCCCGTTCCCAAGCCTCCGGCAAGGAGAATTAAAAGAACGACAACAGGGCGCGGCATCCAGGAACTTAGCGCGCGGGTTTCACTTGTCATGCGGGCAACAGCGCGGAATGAAACCCATGCCCTCCATCTGGCTCATCAACGAACGCGAACACGATCTGTCGGCGCGCGGATGGGTCATGGGCGTGCTCAACGTGACGCCGGATTCGTTTTCCGACGGCGGACGGTTTCTCGATGCCAGAAAAGCGGTGGCACACGGACTGCAAATGATCGCCGACGGTGCGGACGTGCTCGACGTGGGCGGCGAATCCACGCGGCCCGGAGCGGAGCCGGTTCCACTCGATGAGGAATTGCGGCGCGTCCTGCCCGTAATCGCAGCCCTGCGCTCGCAAACCCGCGCGTTGATCTCCGTGGACACCATGAAACCAGAGGTCGCGCGCGCTGCAATTGATGCCGGGGCGGACATCATCAATGACGTTGGCGGGATGCGTGATCCGGTCATGATCGAAGCTGCGGCATCTTCCCGTGCCGGTGTGATCGTGATGCACATGCAGGGCACGCCGCACACCATGCAGTCGGAGCCGAGCTACGGCGATGTGGTTGACGAAGTTCACAAGTTTTTTCAGAAACAACTCCAGCAACTTCAGCAGGCGGGAATCAATCCGAAGCGTGTCGCACTGGATCCAGGCATCGGATTTGGCAAGACCCACGAACACAACCTGCAACTGCTGCGCGGACTGTCTGGACTGCGCGTGGCCGGACGGCCGATGGTGGCGGGGGTTTCCCGCAAATCTCTCATCGCCCATCTGCTCGGCGAAGCTGACATGGACAAGCGGCGCTGGCCGACCGTAGCCCTCACCGCCTGGCTGCGTGAAGCAGGCGCAGATGTGCTTCGTGTCCATGATGTAAAGGAAAATATGGAGTCTCTCAGGATGATCGAGGCCATCATGAGCTGAGACCTCCAGCATCCATTGCACTTCGTATTTGCGCAGTCGCTCCTGCGAACGTAGGCTCCGCGAAATGTGGAAGCAACTTTCAGTGGACTGGCGCAGCGGCGTTGAGATCGCGATACTCGCGGTCCTGCTGTATTACGGATACCGCTTCTTCCGCGCCACACGAGGGGCCCGCATCCTCACGGGACTGCTCATGCTGCTCATGGGACTGACTCTCGTGGCCCAACTGCTGGAATTGGAGGTGATCAACTCCCTGATCCAGAGCTTCTCCGTCTTTTTCGCGCTGGGCCTTGTCGTCATCTTCCAGCCGGAACTGCGGCGCGTGCTCGCGGAACTCGGCAGCCACCGGTTCTTTTCTTTCAATGGCAATGACGAAGCGTCCGTAGACCAATTAATTGAAGCTATGACCCAGCTCTCCCACCAACGCGTCGGGGCACTGTTCGCGTTGCAGCGCGGGATCGACCTGCAACCCTACGCACAAACAGGCGTGGCTATTGACGCTAAACTTTCCAGTGAACTCATCGCGACTATTTTTCATCCGAAGACAGCGCTGCACGACGGCGGCGTGATCATCGATCAGGGACGGATGATCGCGGCCGGCTGCGTTTTCCCAGTCAGCCAGAAGGAGATCAACGACCGGAGCATCGGGTTGCGGCATCGCGCCGGCATCGGCATCACCGAGGAAACGGACGCACTTGCGCTGGTGGTGTCCGAGGAAACAGGCGCGCTCTCCCTGTGCCACCAAGGGAAGCTCGAGCACAATCTGGAACCCGAGATGCTGAAGGAACGTCTGCAGGAAATCCTGCTTTTTAAAACTGATAACACTAATGAAACCAATCAAGGACAGGCTGCTGAAGTTCGGGGTGCAGCTTAAGCGCTGGTTCCTGGAGGACTGGCTGGAGAAGCTCGTCGCACTGGTGCTGGCGTGCATCGTCTGGGTGGTCGTGAAAGACCGCATCACCCGCGGGAAAAATGTGACCCTGCCCGAAGGATGGAACACTCGCGTGACTGAGACGCGATGAATGCCTGCGCCTCAGTCTTTGACGAGCCGCCGCATCACTGCTAAATGCCCGGCTCGAATGTCCAAGAAAAGACAGTTTTTCGGAACCGACGGCGTGCGTGGCGTGGCCAATATCCATCCCATGACCCCGGAGTTTGTCATGCGCCTCGGCCAGGCGGCAGCGAAAGTTCTGGCACGCGGCACTCACTGGAGCGCTGCAAAACCCGTCTGCGTCATCGGACGGGATACGCGCGCCTCTGGTGATATGCTGGAAGCGGCGCTAGTCGCCGGATTGAACTCCATGGGTGTCGATGTCGTTCTTTGCGGCGTGGTGCCAACACCTGCGGTCGCCTTCATCACCGCACAAAAAAACGCCACTTTCGGCGCAGTGGTTTCCGCCTCCCACAATCCCTTTCACGATAACGGCATTAAGTTCGTCGGCAGCGACGGCTACAAACTCAGTGACGATGACGAGCTCTTGATCGAAGCCTCGCTCTCGCGCGACGAACTCTTTGTTGAACGGCCGCGCGATGGCGAGATCGGCACCGTTTCACGCAAGGATGACGCCGCGGAGGAATTCATCGCGCACGCCGTCGCTTCCATGAAGGGTCGCAGGCTCGACGGCATGAGGATCGCCCTCGACAACGCCAACGGCGCCTCCTGCGTGACCAGCACGGAAACACTGCGACGGCTCGGAGCACAACTGACCGTATTTCACTCGGAACCCAACGGCGTGAACATCAACAACAGTTGCGGCTGCACCCACGCCGAGGTCATCGAAACACTGGTCAGGCAATGCCGCGCCCAGGTCGGAATCGCGCACGACGGCGATGCGGATCGCGTGGTGCTTTGCGATGAAAACGGTGTCCGGCTCAGCGGCGACGAGTTGATCGCCATTGCCGCCACCTCCATGCTGCGCAAAGGCACGCTCAAAGAAAATACCGTGGCCGTCACCGTCATGAGCAGCTTCGGACTTGATGAACTCATCTCCGGCCTCGGCGGCAGCGTGGTGCGCACGGACGTGGGCGACCGCTATGTCATCGCCGCCATGCGGGAACGCGGCCTGAATTTTGGTGCAGAAGAAAGCGGACATGTGGTGTTCCGCGACTTCGGCACGACCGGTGATGGATTGATCGCCGCGCTGCAAATCCTGAAGATCATGGCCGAGACCGGTGAACCGCTCAGCGAGTTGCGCAAATGCCTCAAGCCCTTCCCGCAAAGCAAGCGTAACTTGCGGGTGAAAGCCAAACCGCCGGTTGAGGAACTCGAAGCCGCGCAATTGCTTATCAAAGAGACAGAGAAGAAGCTCGGCAAGCTGGGCCGTGTTCTGTTGCGCTACTCCGGCACTGAGTCACTCATCCGCCTGCTCATCGAAGGGCGCGATCCAGATTACATCGAGGCCCAAGCGGACAAGATCGCGGCGGCGATCATCGCCCAGATCGGCGCTTGATTGCGGACTTGCCTGCCGCGCGGAAATCGCCTCATTGGTGGCCTCATGAAATCAGCGCTTCGCATCTTCTTCCTGCTCATCTGCCTCGCGTCCACCCTGCCCGCAGCACCAGGTCTGCCAGAGGCCAAACGCATCGTCTTTCTCGGCGACAGCATCACCCACGCCGGGCAATACATCGAATACGTCGAGACAGTGCTGATCACGAACACCAACAAGCAATATGAGTTTCTCGATCTCGGTCTCAGCAGCGAGACGGTGTCCGGGTTATCAGAAAATGGCCACGCTGGCGGCAAGTTCCCCCGCCCCGATCTGCATGAACGACTCGACCGGGTGATCGCAAAGACAAAGCCTGATCTCATCATCGCCTGTTACGGCATGAACTGCGGCATCTACCTCCCGCTTGATAACGAACGATTTCAAAAATACAAAGACGGCATCCAGTGGCTGCGCGACAAGGCCAAGGCCGCTGGAGCGAATATTATTCACCTCACTCCGCCCACCTTTGATTCAGGGGCGGATCAGAAGCGCACGCCTTACTACAATGATGTTCTCGGTGCATATTCGAAATGGCTGCTCGACCAGCGCGCGCAAGGCTGGCAGGTCATAGACATCCACGATCCCATGGACGCTGCGCTCGCGGCGAAACGCAAAACAGACGCTAGCTTTGCCTATGCCAAAGACGGTGTGCACCCGACTGCCGAAGGCCACTGGGTCATGGCACAGGAAATATTGCGAGCATGGGGCGTGACGCACGACTACAAACTGGAAGATTTTACAACTCCAACAGGTCGGCTGAATGCGCTGCACGCGCTGGTGGCGAAACGTCTCCATGTTCTTAGCGCATCCTATCTCAGCGAAGCCGGACACAAGCGGCCCGGAATCAAAAGCGGACTGCCAATGGAAATGGCGCAAGCCCAGGCTGCTGAACTTACCGCGCAGATCAAAATCGATCTGGAGAAAGCAAAGTCAGGTCAATAGCCGGATTTTCTTCCGATAGCATCTGCGCCATTAACTTGCCGGTAACGGGAGCGAGGCTCAAACCCATCATCGCGTGTCCGGTGGCAATGCTCAAATTTTCATACCGTGCAGTCCGCCCCAGGTAGGGCAGACCGTCCGGCGAACAGGGACGCAGCCCCGCCCAGGGCTGGATATCCGCAAAATCTTCGACTTGAAATTCCGGATAATATTGCTCGGCAGCTTTGATGATGCCCTGCACGCGACGGATGTCGATGCTCTCGTCCAGCCCGGCAATCTCCATCGTGCCGCCAAAACGCAGGGCACCATCCATCGGAGTCACCGCCACGCGCGCCTCCGTCAGAATGGAGCAAATTTCCGGAAGCTGTCGCGGATTCGGCAGCGTAAGCGAATAGCCCTTGCCCGCTTGCATCGGCAGTCGAAGCTGCAGATCGCGCATCATCGCCGATGACCACACGCCACCGCAAAGAACAAACGCATCAGCATTGAAATCACCTTTTGTCGTGTGCAACGCGACAATGCGGCGACCTTCCGTCCGCCAGCCTGAGACTTCAGTTCCCCAGTGAAATTCGACACCGCGCTTTACGGCTTCGCGCTGCAAGAAGCTCATAAAACGCGCCGGAGAAAGATGACAGTCCTGCGGGAAATACACCGAACCCGCAATGTTCATTCGGATGTTTGGGTCAAGGCGGGCTGTCTCCGCTGCATCCAGCACCTCGGCCGGCACACCGATTCTTCGCGCCATCTCCGCATATTTTATTTCATCATCGAGCGCGTGTTGCGAGCGGCACAACATGAGCAGTCCGCGCTTCACCAACGCAAAGTCATCCCCGGACTGCGCGGATAATTCCTCAAACAACGCGCGACTGGCAAAGCCCAGGTCGCGCAGCAGCGGAGCGGCGCGCTCCACATGCGAGCGTGTAGCGGAACGCATAAACTTCCAGCACCACGCGATCAGTTCACGGTCCAGCCGTGGCTTGATCCAAAATGGCGATTCAGGATCCCACATCCATTTCAATCCCATCGCCACCATCCCCGGCGCCGCCAGCGGCACAAAATGGCTGGGCACAATCATTCCGGCATTTCCAAACGAGCAACCATCGCGATCCTCGCCTCCACGATCAATGAGTGTCACTCGATGACCGCGCTTCGCCGTGTAATACGCCGTGCTCAGCCCGATGATGCCGCCGCCGATGATGACAATTGATTTGCTCATGCGCCAATGCCGCAGGAAAACGGATCACGCTCATCAATCAGCAGCGTGCTCTCTGCCGTGATGAAGGCCGTGCCGGTAATGGTGGGCAGCACCCGGCCCGTGTTTTTGTCCTGCCATTGAAAACTGCCCGTGAACCTGCTGCCAATAATGCTTTCTTGAATCCAGTATTCACCTTCGGGAAGTTTTCCGTCCGCCGCGAGACAGGCCAGCTTGGCACTGGTTCCTGTGCCACATGGCGAACGGTCATAGACACCTCCCGGACAGTATACGAAATTTCGCGAATTGGCACCCTCGCTCAGAGGCGGGCCAAACAGTTCGACATGATCGACCTCCGGATAACCCTGTGAATTTAATGCATGCCGGATTTGTCGGGTATGATCTGTCAATGCACCTGCATTCACATGATCCAAACTAAGTCCCTGATGCTCGACAAGGAAAAACCAGTTCCCGCCCCACGCAAGATCACCCACGACAACACAGCCATCGTCGAGATTCACCGATACGTTCTTCGCCGTGCGATAACTGGGGACGTTGACCAATGAGACACTGCCGTCATCATGCAAGGTCGCGGTGACGACACCCACCACGGTCTCAATGCGATGAATCCCCGCGCCGATCCGGCCCAGGTGTGCCAGCGTCACCATAAGTCCGATCGTCCCATGGCCACACATACCGAGCACGCCGACATTGTTGAAAAAAATCACTCCAGCCATGCACGACGGATCAGACGGCTCCACGAGCAGCGCCCCGACGAGCACGTCATGACCGCGGGGCTCGCACACGACTGCGGTGCGAAATTCGTCATGCTGACGTCGGAAGACTTCACACTGTTGCGCCACGTTCCCACCTCCCAGATCGGGAGCGCCACTAATCACGACTCGCGTGGGTTCACCGCCCGTGTGAGAATCAATGACTGAGATTCGCTGCATACCCTCGATGGTGCGAGCATTGAGAACACACTCAAGCAGTTTCGCACATTATCGTTTCCAATGCACATCCAGCAGCCAAATCGGCTGGACATTGCCTCCGGCCAGCGCCATGTGTCCCGCCCCATGAATCGACAGGAAAACCTCGATACTTTTTTTCGCGACGGTAAAACCGTCATCCTTCCGATTGACCACGGAGTCGCAGTGCCCGTGCCCGGATTGGAAAACCCCTTCACTCTCATTGAGCAGCTCAATCCCTATGTGGACGGCTATGTGATCAATCTCGGTCTCGCGCTGCGCACCGGCGATCTTCTCACGGGCAAAGGAATCTGCCTGCGCACCGATGTCTACAACGGACGCACCACCGGAAGCGGCGCGGGCAGCATCCCGGTTTACGGTTTATCCGAGGCAGAGATGGTCGGAGCCACATGCGTGATGAACATGCTTTTCCCGATGGCGGAAAATGAAGACTCCTCCATTCAGTCCTGCGCCGACCTCATCCGCGAGAGCATGGACATCGACATCCCAGTGATCATTGAGACACTACCCTTCGGCCTCGGTCAGAAGGAAAAATACACTGTCGAGAATATCGGGTTCGCCGTCCGCCTGGCCGCGGAACTCGGGGCGGATGTGGTGAAGACCGCCTATCCCACCAACGGAACGGTCAAGGACTTTAAACGCATCGTCGAATCGTGCTACGTGCCGGTCATCGTGCTCGGCGGTGCGGCCATGGGGAACGATCTCGACCTCCTTTGCATGGTGCGCGACGCGATGGAAGCCGGCGCTGCGGGTGTCGCCATCGGCCGGAATGTGTGGCAGCACAAGAACCCTGTCGCCATCGCCCGCAGCCTCGCGGCCATCGTTCACGAAAGCGCTCGTGTCGAAGAGGCGCTGACGCTGATGAAGGAAATCGTCTGAATCCCGCGCGCCCTGACCCGGCGTCGGAACCCATCCTCCTCAAGTGATGAAACTGCTGATCGCATTTCTGTCTCTTACGGCATCTTTCGCCTTGGGGGGCGAACTCAAGCAGCAGGAAATTGATCTGGAAAAACTTCGTGAAGGCGATGTGCCGCAGGAGATCTTTGTCATCGACGGCTCCATCCAGATTAAAATCCGCCAGGGCAGGAAAGTCATCGAAATCAGCGGCGACAAGCCCGAAGTCGATGCCGGAGCGGTCCTCGGACCCGCCTCCATCGGCGCGGCCAAGATCGAGGCACGTGTTTATGCCAGCAAAGCAGGCCGTTCATTCCCCAAGTTCGGCGTCGGTGTGCACGGACAGACCGGCTTCCGACTTTTTATCGTCCCCGCACGGACGCAGCTTCAACTGATGAAAGGCGACGAAGTGATCATCGCGGTGCCCTTTGCTTGGAAGACTAAGACCACTGTGAAACTTCGACTTGCCTTCAGTCCGGCAAGTGCGGGCAAATGGCTTGTTACCGGGAAGGCATGGCCCGACGAAACCGAAGAGCCAGCCGAGGCCCAGATTAATCACAAAATCACCAGTCCGGCCCCTCGTGGACAGAGCTCAATCTGGGCGACGCCTTACGCAGGAACGCCGGTTGATTTCGATCAGATCAAAGTCAGCGTCGACGGCTAAAAACATTTGCGCACTAGGTAAAACCCGCTAACCTCACATTCCCCTCGCGCAAGCGAAGGATTTGGTCTGGAGCTGTAGCTCAATTGGTTAGAGCGCCGCCCTGTCACGGCGGAGGTTGCGGGTTCGAGCCCCGTCGGTTCCGCCAGGCCATTCAGGCGCAGATCCATTCGATGAATACCGAGCGTCCACCCACCTCCTTTGAATTGAAGGTCTATCAGGCCACCCGTCGCATTCCGCGCGGCAAGGTCAGCACATACCGCCTCATCGGAAAGTCCATCAAATGCGAATCGAGCCAGGCCATCGGTCAGGCACTCCGAAGAAATCCCTTCGCACCCAATGTCCCCTGTCATCGCGTCATCGCCTCCAGCCTGACCATCGGTGGATTTTTCGGCGAACGAGGCGGCACGGAAATCAAACGTAAGCTCAAGCTACTCGGCGCGGAAGGCGTGCGCTTCATCGATGGAAAACTGGCCGATCCAAATCGCGTGCATCGCTTCTGAAGTTCCTCATACGGCCCTCTGCATGAGGCGCTTAACCCTTCGTCGCAGTTGCGCCAGGCAATCCCATGCGCATCATGTTCCAGCACTCCATGCGTCCACTCCGCTTCCAGCCAATCTATCAAACCCGCGTGTGGGGCGGACGTCAGCTCGAAACCCTGCTCGGACGCAAGTTGCCCGATGACCAGCCCTACGGCGAAAGCTGGGAACTCTGCGACCGGCCCGAAGCCCAAAGCATCGTCGCCGATGGTCCGCATGCTGGAATGACGCTGCACGAACTCTGGACGACACATCGAGTTGAAGTTTTCGGCGAACGATATCGCGATCATCCCGCCAGACACTTTCCGATTTTGATGAAGATTCTGGATTGCTGTGACGTGCTCTCGCTCCAGGTTCATCCGCCTGCCGCGATCGCGCCGTCACTCGGCGGAGAACCAAAAACCGAGATGTGGTTCGTTGCGCACGCGGACAGCACGTCGCTCATTTATGCAGGACTGCGCCAGGGCGTGACGCGCGAGAAATTTTCCGCTGCGCTCAACGACGGCACCGTGGCTGATCTGGTTCACAGCATCACTCCGCATCAAGGAGAGTTCATGATGGTCGAGTCCGGTCGCCTTCACGCGCTCGGTGCCGGTCTGCTCGTTTACGAAATTCAGCAGAACAGCGATACCACCTATCGCGTGTTCGATTGGAACCGGGTCGGGCTTGATGGCAAACCGCGCGCGCTGCATGTGGCCGAGTCACTCGCCTGCATCGACTTCAATGATTTCGAACCAGCCATGCAATCGCCAGCCGCTGATGGCCGCATGGTGGAGTGCCCCCATTTTGTCACGACTTATCACAAGCTTGAAACTGGCCGGCACACGGATATCTGCGTGGCACAGGATGCTTTTCTCTGTCTCGCCATCGTGTGCGGCCATGGTATCCTTGCCGGAAATAATGTGCGTGCTGGTGATTTTATGATTCTGCCGGCAGGTCATATAAACTGGCTTCTCACAGCAATCGAAAATGATCTGGAGTGGCTGGAGATCAAGCTACCGACATAACGTAGCAGCCGAGGTGTAGGCATTAAACTTTATGTTCCTAGCGCCGTCTGCCGGAAAAAATTACAGCCTCGTTACCTCGACTGCTGCGAAGATTGCAATTGCAGCCGATACCGTTCCCCGCTGTGCTCCAGCTTCAACTTCGCCCCATAAGCTTCGCTCAACTTCACACTCGTCAGCACTTTTGCTGTTTCCCCAGCGGCCAGAACCCTCCCCTCCTTCATCAGTAAAACGCGATTGAAGCACGGCAGAATCTCCTCGACGTGATGCGTTACCAGCACCAGCGATGGCGCGCCTTTGCGCGTGGCGAGCTTTTGCAACCATGCTAGAAAATGCTCGCGCGCGACGGGATCAAGTCCGGCACAAGGTTCATCGAGAATGAGCACCTGAAACTTCGCCATCAGCGCGCGGCATATTAAAATCTTCTGCCGCTCGCCCTGCGAGAGCACGCCCCAGCGCGAGTCAGCGAGATGCCCGCAACCAAATTGCTTCAGCAGCGCACGAGCTTCCTTCACCAGCACAGGCTTTACATCACCTATGAGGTTAATCATCGCCTCCCGCCCACTGACAACGGCATCGATCACCGGTTCGCTCGATTCCAGATAAAATGTCAGCGTGCTCGCGACCAGCCCGATGTGCTTGCGCACCTCGCGCCAGTCCGCCTCGCCATACGTCGCATGCCCCACGCGGATGTCGCCCGCCGTGGCCATGTCGTAGCCGGTGACCAAGTTGATGAGCGAGGTCTTGCCGCAGCCGTTCGGCCCGAGGATCACCCAGTGTTCCCCTGCCACCACAAGCCAGTGGATGTCGTCGAGGATTCGCCGAGAGCCACGCTCAAAGCGGACGCCTGCGACGGATAAAACGGGCTGCATGATCACATTGCAGAAATCGTGTCATCCAGCGCCGCGATCAGTTCGCTGATCGTCGCTTCGGTTTCATCGCCCATGTTGGAGATGCGGAAAGTCTTGCCCTTGATCTTGCCGTAGCCGCCGTCGATGGCGAGGTTGTGGCGCTTCTTGAGCGTGCTGACGAAGTTTGCCACATTAAACGCTTCCCCCTTGTTGTTTTTCACGCAAGTGAGCGCTTTGCTGCGGAAGCCCTCGGGGGCAAAGAATTCGAAACCATGCTTCTTCACCCAAGCATGAACCATGTCATTGAGCTTCGCGTGACGCGCATAGCGGTTCTCCAGGCCTTCAGCGAAGAACTTGTTCAACTGATGTTGCAAGCCATTGATCAGCGCGATGCACGGAGTGCTGGGCGTCATACTGGTCTCGCCATTTTTCTTGAACTCGATGAAATCAAAATAGTAGCCGCGATCCGCGATCGTGGCGGCACGAGCGTAGGCGGCTTCGCTGGCGGCAAAGAGCGCCATACCGGGCGGCATCGCAAAAGCTTTCTGACTGCCGGTGAGCAGCACGTCAATGCCGAGCGCGTCAAAATCAACCGGCACCGTAGTAAAGCTGGAAACCGTGTCGACGATGAACATCACGTCTGGGAACTGCTTCTTCAATGCGGCGATCTCCTCCAGCGGACTGAGCACGCCAGTGGAAGTCTCGTTGTGCACCAGCGTCAGCGCATCGAACTCACCGGTCGAGAGTCGCTCCGCGATCAGCGCGGCGGTGATGGGCTGGCCCCACTCGACTTTCAACTCAGCAGCGTCTTTGCCGCATCGCTTGGAGACATCAAACCACTTGTCGGAAAACGCGCCCTTGCAGCAATTGAGAACTTTTTTCTTCACGAGATTCCTCAAGGAGCCTTCCATGACGCCCCAAGCAGACGAGGTGCTGATATAAACCTGCTGCTTGGTGCCAAACAAAGTCTGGAGCTTCGGCTGGATGTCGGCATAGAGATTTTGAAAGTCCTTGCTCCGGTGCCCGATCATCGGCGCGGACATGGCTGCATAAGTGTCCGGTGAAACTTCGACGGGGCCGGGAATGAATAGTTTAACGTGGTCGCGCATAAGGGAGGGCAGTTTAGAGACGAACTCGGTGGAGTCAATCCGAGGGAAGGACGGAATGCTGTACTGACACTTCCAAAATGGCCTGCCCACTCTTCCACTCTTCCACTCTTCCATTATTCCCCCTCCCCTCCCCCGTGTTACTTGTCCCAAATAAAATGTTCCAGCCGGATGCGGTTGGCGCGTTCTTTTGCTTCAGCAGCCCGGACGCCATTGGTCTGCGCGAGCCGGTCGGCCATTTTCGCGGCCGCGTCCCACTGCTTCTGGTTTTCGAGAATTTCCACGGCGAGAAACCCCGCCCGGTAGAACCAGGCCAGTTCGCGCGTGGTGAACGGCTCCACCACTCCTTGGGCGAAGTCCACCACATCGCGGCAAGCCTCCAGCGCCTCATTGCTTTTATCGATGCGTTGCAAGCTCTGTGCCAGAAGCACGCCGGCACGGGCGCGCCAGTATCGGGATGCCGCAGGCTGCCGCACCACACTCCGAAACACGGCGATAGCTTCCACAAGATTTTTTGGATCCTGCTTGGACATGAGCGCCAGCAACTCGCCCTTCTCGACCTGAAGCGAGAGCAATTCATCCCCCTTAGGACCTGGTTTTGAAGTCAGCATATTCTCGATGACAACTAGGGCATCACCCACCTCGCCCTGCATACGTTTGATCATGGCCTGCTGGCGGCGCGCTTCTCCGGCGAGCGAGCCACCCTGCTGAGCGACATCGATGAAATGAACAAGCGCCTTGTCGAGATCATTCGCGTTAAGCGTGAGCATTGCCGCCCGGGCGGCAAAAAATTGCGCAACCTCGGCATAGGGAGAAGCTGGGTTCTCCTCGGCCAGTTGCTCAAACTGCCCGCGCGATCTCGGATAGTCCTCCAACCGAAAATAGGCTTGGGCGATCTTCATGCGGATCTCATCACGCCTCGGTGATTTCGGCCAGTTTTTGATGAATGCCTCCCCAGCTTCGCAGACTCCTTTGAAATTTTCATCGCCCTCGTGCAGCCAGAGCTTGGTGTAATCGAGCCTCTCCCGCGTTGCGGGCGCGATATCGGGACGAGCGCTAGCCGCGTCCAGCGCCGCCAGCGCCGCTTTGCTGCGAGGCGGAATATCCAGCAGGCAGAATTCCGCGAGGGCGATTTGCGCTTCAACCCATCTTGGGTCATCAGGGCGGGTCTTGATGAATTCACGCAAGGCCTCTTCAGCAGCACCATCGCGCAGGGCCGCGAGGTGCAGCGCACGTTCGAGTTCAAGATTGCCCGCGGAGGAATCAGCATCCGTATTTTCTTTTAGCAAGACCACGGCCCGGGAGTAGGACTGGGGCAAGCCGCTGAGCAGAGCGGCCACCCCCATGTTGTAGATCGCACGCTGCTTCTGGACCATGTCTGATGCCATTTCAGCGGATTTCTGAAATAGTGTGACTGCATCGGAATACTCACGACGCGAGAAGCGGATCACCCCTGTGAGAAAATTCACCGAATCTTCCCCGCCCGACCCGCCCCAGACCCGCCATTCACGGGCGAGCTCCAGCACCCGCTCGTCATTATGCAGGGATCCATGAAGCGACATGAGCAGCCTCATCGCCTCGCTGCTGCGCGGATGACCGGCACTGCCTTCACGAAACGCCTCCAGCTCACGCAGCGCGTCGTCCACTTTTCCAACTTCAACGAGATGCCGTGCGTGATAATACATGGCGTGATACTTTCGCTCGGTCGCACCCGGCTGCGCAGCCCACCGGCCATACCACCCCAGCGTATCTGCCTCCTCTGTCGATTTCACTCGATCCAGAATGGCAAATGCACGGTCAAAAAACGGGCTGTCTTCCGACTCATTAATAAAGCGTTGCAGCAGCTTCTCCGCGGAGCGCTGCCGCCCTTGCAACTCCCATGCTTCCGCCAAGCGCACGACCACTGCATGTTGCAGCCGGACAGGATTGCCCTTGGGATCTTTCAACATCTTGCGCAGAATCCGATCCGCCTCACGGCCATCACCCGACTCCACCCACGCGGCCCCCTTGACAAACTCCAT